>JAEOSI010000142.1 GCA_016840425.1 Candidatus Wukongarchaeum yapensis | reverse complement strand
CTTGCTGGTCTAGGTGCTGGTGTCGGAATGGGTAATGCTTCTGCTGCGGCAATTGGAGCTATAACAGAAAAACCAGAAGTTTTCGGTAAATCCATGATCTTCATCGTTATGATGGAAGCTATTGCTATTTACGGTCTAGTCATCGCTATTCTGTTGTTCGGTACAATTTCCATCGGGTAATCGCTACGCTGTTGTTCGATCTCATCTAAGTGGCTAAAATAACCAATCTTTTCCGAACCTTTATTATATTTTATTTATGTTCTAGGATTCGAGCTTCTTACAACCGCCTCGGATCCTTCCTCTAACTTTTTTATAATGGTCCACAAAAAACAATTTTATTAGTCTTTAAAATTCCAAAAACTGTTTTTTTTTCAATTCATAACTGCTCAGAAAATCGCGAATAAAAACCCAAAAAACAGGGAAATATTCCCCTCCCGCAGTTACTATAAATCAAAAAATCCGCAGAGATCAGGAATTTAAAAAAGTGTTAAATAACAAGTTTAGCCGCAATTTTATCTCTATTAAAAACTATCCTGGACTTTTCCTTCTTCATTTTTAGTAGCTTTTTTTCTGTTCTTTTCTGATTATTTCAAATAATCCCCATAATAGTCCAAGAATGGCTCCGCCTGCGACGCCTAAAACTTTTAAAGTTGCGCTCGAATCCCGAGTTAAATACCACCCTATAAGCGCTCCAACTACCGACAATATAGGTATACTCGTACCATAATAAAGGGCATCCGATATCTCTCTTCCTGGTCTTTCCATAAACCTACTTGTTCTTTGTTCTTCTTCCCTTAGTTCCGTTTTTCTTTTTATTGCTGCCATAACTTCTTTATCGATAATACTTTCACCAGAAGTTTCTTCTTTGTTTTCTTCGTTTTCGCCCATTTTTATCACTCTTTTAAATTATTCTTGAGCGTTTTATTCTTGATCGCGTTTATCAATTTTTCTTAATCAATATTTGTATTTCTATTTTTTATACTCAGAATGGTTATCCATAAATATTAAAAATAGTGTTTTACACTATTCTAAAAAGATTCATCCTTTATACCGGTAAAATAGATATATGTCAAATAAAAGCAATTATAATAGATTGTTCCCATCCCCATTTTGTCAAAAAGGCTTTAACTAAGCCCCTAAATCTGTTCCTAGGCGAGATGAGGTGTCCAAATGTTATACGCCGAACCAATGGTAAAAATCCAACTATTAGTGCTGGAAAAATATGTTGAAGATGTTGTCGACATGCTCTCCGCAAAAGGTGTTTTACACCTTTCAGATCTACGAAAAAAGCTTAGCCTTTATAAAGGCGAAGTTAGGCCTAAGGAAGAATTTTATGCTTTAAGAAGAGCCAATGAAATCCTTAAAGACGTTAAAAATACGTTTGATCTCCTAGCCATGGACGAAGAAAGTGTTATAGTTGATTCTTGTGAAGTTTTTGAGCGTTTACCTCCAAAACAAATGATTGATCATCTCGCAGAGAGGGTTACTAAAATTAAAAAGGAAACTGAAAAAATCATTTCCAATATCAATTCGCTTAAGGAAGAATCTGAACGTTTAAGCAAACTTAAACGCGTTTATGAAGCCCTTCTCTCTTTTAAAATAACTGCTTATGAAATTCGTTCTACTTCCATGTTAGCAGTTTTTTTCGGAACAGCTCCCTCACGTTTACTTCCAGAATTAGAAAAGAAATTAAGTAAAGACACTTATAACAACATCCTCCTCCTAAAAGGGAAAGAATTTGCTGAAAGACAAGTCGTTCTTATTAGTTCTTTATCCCCTTTTAAAGGAATTGTGCAGAAAAACCTTTCCCTTTTTGATTTTCAAGAACTAAAACCTGTAGACGAGTTTGATGCAGATCCTAACAAAGTTTTACCAGAAATAGAAAAGAAGCTTAAAGAAGATGAAAAACGTCTCATGGAGCTTGAAGCTTCATTAGAATCAATAGCAAAGGAAAAAGGAAAAGAACTGTGCGTTTTAAAAGAAGCTGTAGAAATCGAAAGGATTAAAGCTGAAGGCAGGGAAAAGTTTGGCCGCACAGAAAAAACTTTAATGATCGAAGGTTGGGTTCCCGAAGAAAACCTTGATGATTTAAAGAAATCGATTGAAGAAATCACCTATGGCACTGTTACCATGATCGCTTTAAAAGGGAATGGTTTTTCCAAGCATAAAAACCACTCTCAAAAAGAAGAAAAAAGCGTTTCTTCTTCTAACAATCCTGGAAAACATGGTCATGATGAAGGCGAAAATGACCCCCCTCCTTCCAACTTCAAGTTCCCTTCTATGATACAACCCTTTCAAGGAATCGTTAATGCTTATGGTGTACCCTCCCATCGCGAGATCAATCCTGGTATTTTCGTCGCACTATCTTTCCCCATATTTTTTGGCATAATGTTTCCTGATGTAGGCCATGGTCTTATTCTTTTACTCGTTGGTTTATGGGCCCTACATGTTAGAAAAACGAAGAAAATTAAGGGCGATATAGGTAAAATGATCTTTAATGGTGCAGAGGCTATTATTCTTTGCGGAATCTTTTCTATATTTTTCGGTTTCTTTTTCGGCGAAATTTTTGGATATCATCTCACCGAAAAAATACCCAGTACTAAAAAGCATTTTCCACTAATGCGTTACATGCTAAGCGAAAAGATGTTTCATCTGGTAGAACATGATGAAACACAATTTAACAAGTTTAAAATTAAACTTGCTATTGTCATAGGAGTCATTCATATATTGATCGGCCTTGTGTTAAATGTTTATAATAAGATTAAACAGGGCGAGTTTGCAGAAGTCGTGGGTTCCATTAGCTGGCTCGTCTTTTATGCCAGTACTTTTGGAGTTTTAGGGGTTTTAATTCTCTGGTCTCTTGTGGATCTTGAAGGATATTGGGAGCTTTTTGATAAAGATCATGAAGGAGCTATTAATACCTTCATGAATATTTTAACGGGCACCCCATTGTTTTATGTTGCTATACTTAGCCTCTTAGGGATGTTTTTTGGCGTAGGAATAGCAGAAATCCTCTTATATCGCGATGCTGCAATGGCTAAAATTGCTTTAGGTCATTCTGCTATAGAGGCTGTTGAAGGGACTCTAAGTAGTATTGGGAACACCGCAAGTTATATACGGCTTTTCGCTTTAAACCTTGCCCACATCACACTCATGGCTGTTTTCATAGAAATGGCTGGAGAAGGAATAACCCCTGTAAGCGTCCCAATCCTCCTCATCGGAAACATCCTAGTCATCGTGCTGGAAACCTTGGTTTCGCTCTTGCACAGCCTCAGGTTACAGTGGGTCGAGTTTTTCAGCAAATTGGGTTTGAATTTTGATGGATACAAATATGAACCCTTTACTATTAAGCGTGAATTTACCGCAATTAAGTAACTAATTTATTGATTTCAAAGTAATCAAAAAAATGGTATATGTAATGAATAATTAAGTAGGAGTTGGTTAAATATGGTGTTTGGTGATCCGATTGTTCAAGGAGCTGTAGGCATTAGTGCAGCCATATTTTTAAGTTTAGCTGGAGCAGCTTTTGGTATCGGGCTTTCATCCCCCTCAATTGGCGGCTCTATGACCGAGAGAAAAGAGCAATCGTCGAAAATGATAATCAGCACTGTCTTAGCTGAAGCACTTGGAATATATGGCCTCATAATAGCTTTCTTAGGGCTCTCATGGTATACTGGATACTTTCCTGATGATGTCGCTTCCGAGGAATTTAAAAACGGTGCTCCTGCCCTGATGTGGGCTGGGTTAACTATGGGGTTTGCTGCACTTTTTGCGGGTATAGCTATCGGATATGCTGGTAGTAGCAACGCTAAAGCTACAGCAGAAGACCCTGACCTATTCGTTATGAGTTTGATTCCGGTGGTTCTTAGCGAAGCACTAGCAATTTACGGCTTAATCATAAGTTTCCTAATGGTTTCTTCTTTGCCATAACTTTCACTTATAGCGCTGACGCGGCTTTGCCTGCTGTAGCGCTCTCGAATTTTTTTCTTTTCTTCTATTAACTATATACCTGGAGTGGTTTAATATGCCAAGTTCGTTTAGTTACCTAATTAGTCATGGTTACACCCTTTCTAAAATTGCAGTTAGGAAGGCAAAATTATTATCTCCTTGGGATCTGCGTAGTTTAGCTGAGATGCGTTCCCTTGGAGAACTTGTTTCCTTCTTAGATATTACTCCTTATCGCGAAGAGCTCCTAAAAATTGAAGCAGATAAATTATCTGCTAACTCCATTGAGAGCGCCCTATCCCAACATTTCTTCTCAAGTGTTTTGCAAATAATGAAAGTTTCTACAGGCATAGTCAGAGACTTTTTAGACCAGTTCTTGACAAAATTTGAAGCCGAGACTTTGAAAGCCGTTATCCGAGGATTTCTCAGTAAAATAGATCCAGAAGAAGTTTTATCCTCGGTAATTCCTGTCGGCATTTTTACTCAGGAAGTTCTTTCTAGGATTACTAGTGCTACTTCTTTTGAAGAGTTTCTAGAGGTTATAAAAATAAACGCTCGCAAATATTATCCTTCCTTAAGAGAGGTTTATAAAAAAGGATTACTTGAAGCTTCAGAGATTGTAGAATGGGAAACTGCAATTGATTATTTCGTGTTCCCTATTCTATGGGAATACGTTCAAAAGCTGGGTAAAAGTGAAAGAGAAAGGGTTAGCATACTCGTTGGTTCAGAAATTGATGCTCAAAACATAGTAACCATTTTCCGTTGTAAGAGCCTTGGTATAGACTTAAAAGATATAAAACGATATTTAATCCCTATTTATTACAACGTTTCTGAAAGCTTATTAGAGGAGGTTATCCTTTCTGAAAGCTTAGATGACGCCTTTCAATTTCTTTTAAAAATCCGTGATTATGTGCCTTACATAGAGGCTTTCCGAGGAGGTTATGCTGAGAGTGGAAGCTTTTTTGCTTTAGAGCATAACTTGAAACGCATGGTTCTGGAAAAAAGCATTGAACAGTTCAAACTTTCACCTTTACACCTTGGAATGATCGCTGGTTACTATAACTTAGTCTATTTCGAGATTAGAAACCTTAGAGCTATTGCGTTAGGCATAGAAGCAGGGCTTCCATCAGACCGTATTCGTGAACTCCTCATACTGCCTCCTTCCCTTTCTCCTTAAATCTATTAAAAAAAGTTCCAAAAAAGGAAAAATTAGAACGATTATCACTATGACAGGTATCACGATATTTCTAGGCCAATTATTCGTTTCGCTTATCCACAAAATTACTACTACAAATAACCCTCTACTGCTTGAACTGGTTAAAAATCCTAAAGCTTCTTGAGGCTTAAAATTCGAGGTTTTCTCAACCTTATTTATTTTATTTATCCAATATCTAACCGCATTTTTATAAGGCTCACCATTTTCCTTTTTCTCTGTTTTTTTACATTTTTGTTTGAGTTCGTTTCTTCCCGCATAATTTTTGCGCCTTTAATACACAAATCAAAATATCGAACTTCAAACGGCCTGCTGACGGTTTTTCCGCAAACACCATTGCAAAAACTACTACTATTGCGCCTATCACTACTAACGATGTGAAAATGCTAGGCGAAAAACCTAAAACTCCAAGATACGAGTCTTCGATGGCCAAGTACGGTTTTAAGCCTTCGTCCATTCTGCTGATGAGTCAAAGTCCATATCAGGCCAACCATGTATAGTCGGTAAGTCGAAGAGAATTGCCCAAAAGTAAGCCTTATTCGTTGTAATGTCTGCCGTCACATCCTAAGAATACCACTTTTCACCATAACTTACGTAGACTATATCAGTAGGTGTTTGTTCATAACCGGGTCTATTGTTCCACGTTATTTCCATTTCCGACCAATCTG
This sequence comes from Candidatus Wukongarchaeum yapensis, assembly GCA_016840425.1. GTDB lineage: Archaea > Asgardarchaeota > Wukongarchaeia > Wukongarchaeales > Wukongarchaeaceae > Wukongarchaeum > Wukongarchaeum yapensis. Next base: position 299 of record JAEOSI010000142.1, on the reverse strand, counting down.
TACCAGAATTGCAAACTATGACTTCTTCAGGGTCGCTAAGCCAACCTACGTGCAAATATAGCGTCACTTTCTCTATCACAGCGTCTTCTGGAAGGATCGACAAGTCAAATTTATTGTATGAAAGTTCATCCATCATATAGTGGCTCTCAAGAGATAGCCAAGAATAGTTACCGTAATTAGTGTCTGGATGGTCGATGTTAACGTATGAATCAGCAACCGGTTCCAGTTCTCGTGTATCTGTTGCCCGTGCCGATGGAATAATGCTTAATGTTATCAAAAGGGCTAGCAAAGGCAGTAAT
>JAEOSI010000017.1 GCA_016840425.1 Candidatus Wukongarchaeum yapensis | reverse complement strand
TACACACTTACCACACTGATAACACTTTGTAAAATTAAAAGATGCAAAAATATTCCTCTTCCTAATCTTATCGTAAAAAGCCCACTCCCAACTACTTGCATTCTCAGCCAGCTTATCAAAATCCAAATAATCGGACAAAAAATAACCCCTATAAACCTGCTTAAAAGAATACTTTTAACCAACTATTATAAAACAAACGAAAAGTAAAACTAAAAACATAAAAACAAGAGTATTTCAAAATACATAATTAATAAATTAAACCTTTCAAAAAACTAAACAAAATCCCTAAAAATAGGGTAAAAACTGTCATATCAACATTTAAGGCGCTTTGTTTGATGGTGTTTTTTTATGTCTTTAGTTGATAGGTCGCTTTTAGGAGAGATTGAGATAGATGTCGTTTTAATCACTATAAGGACAGCGGAACAAGGGGCTAGGGAAAACTTTGCTGAAAATAGCGAGGAATATGTTGAAACAATGGCTTTGTGTAAAATAAGCGAAGAAGACTTCAAGGTGTTGAATTTAAAAGAAGGAGACAGAGTTAAAATAATGACAAATTACGGTTTAGTTGTAGTTAGAGCAGTAAAAGAAAACGGGGTTCAAAAAGGAGTAATAGCAATACCCAAAGGTCCTTGGGCCAACCTTCTCACAGGACCCCCTGAAGGAAGTAGCATACCCCGTTATAAAAACATAAAAGCCACCATAAAACGAACCACGGAAAAAATAACCCCTATAATCCCTTCCTAACCCCTCTTTTAATAGTATTCTATTCTTTTTCGTTTTTTAGGGTTTAGAGGAGGAATTTGGTTTACGACTGGTAAACCCCTCAAGAAGCCTCCTAAATTTTGGAGTTTCTAAGCGTTCTTCTATGATTTTTGCCTTTTCTTCGAGAAGATTTTGCATATTTTCTGAAATTTTCTGTATAGGAGTTATGGGGCTTGGCAGTTCTTCAACAGGCTCTACCGGCTTTAAGCTTATCTCTCTAAAGTTTTTGACGGGCAAAGGAACATTTATCAATCTGTTTAAATCTCTTTTCCATGATGTTGTCCAAGGTCTATGTGGAATTTCTTCTTCTACATGTATCTCTTTTCTTGTGACCGTTATCAAGTTTTCAGGACAAGAATTTTGACAGGCACCACAAAAAACGCAAAGATCCTTGTTCACCGCGATTTTTTCTGTTACTTCATCTTCCAAGGAACGTTTCGGGATATACCAAGCGTTTGTAGGACAGATCTTTATACAAGCATTGCACCCAACAGGGTCACATTTTTCAAGATTTGAAACCGTTACCTCTCCTTCAAAAGGCTTCTCATACTTAACGGCTTCTACAGGGCACACAAAAGCACACCAACCACAGTAAATGCATTTATCCTCATTCAAAACAAGCGAACCCCTAATATTCGGTTCTCTAACTGTCCTCTCAAGAGGGGTTTTACATTCGACTTTTACGGCTTCGGATGGACATAACTCTGCACATAAATTACAGTAATCACACCTATCCTCATCTACAATAATATCAATACCAGGCCTGAGAAACTCCCCTGAAGGCTCAACCCACGTAATCTTAATCGCTTCACAAAGTTCCTCACAAAGACCACAATAAGTACACTTTTCTTTATCTATGATTATAGCTCCCTCTACCTTTTCAGGCGGTATCTCTTCCTCATACGTTACAAGATTTTCCTTTTTTTCAACCTCCAACTCTAATTTAAACGCCTTGGTTGGACAAACAAGGTCGCATAATTTACAAGGGATACATTCATCACTGATCTCTATCCGGCCTGAAATCTTTGGATAATCGTTTAATAAATCGATCTGTTTCTTATTAAAAGCAAATAATAGGGCATGAGTCGGGCAAACAACCGCACACAAACCACAAAAAATACACTTGTCTAAATCGATCAATATATAAGGGGCTTCTATTTCCCCCGTAGCGATTTGCGGTATCGGTCCATATTCTATGGCTGAAACAGGGCAAATCTCTTGGCAAAGCTGGCAACCTACACATTTTTCACTAAAATAAAGGAGGCTTTTATCCTTTTTTCTGACCTTCCACGTAAGCAAAAAGTTTGTATCAATAACGTCAAAATTTCGAGTAACTTGCTCAAACACTGTCAAAGCATTTCATTCCTCCTCTTTAGAAACTTTTATGCTCATAATTTCACTCTCTAGTTCTGTCCCCATTATGCCAAGCTTTTCTATCTTTTTTATAAACTCATCAACCTCCTTCGCAAATTTCTTTCCTTCCGAAGCGCTCGAACTAATAATGTGAACCCTCTCCTTGCTAATACCTAACTCGTTTAACGTTGATTTTATGATTGAAACCCTTTGTTTTGCCTTCTTGAAACCCGTACTATAATAGCAGTCTTGCGGATAACATCCAGCGATTAATACACCGTCAGCCCCTTTAAAAAGGGCGTGAAAAACATAAGAAGGGTCAACACTAGCAGAACATGAAAGTCTAATCGGTAACATGTTAGGCTGATACTTTTGTTTACCTACCCCTGCTATATCTGCAGCATTATAACCACACCAATTACATAAAAAACCGATTATCAACGGAAACTCCCACTTCTCTTTAATAGCGGCATCGATTTGTGCCAACACTTGAGCGTCTTTTGAAATGGGCATATCTATGGCGGAAGTTGGGCAGGTCGCAGCACAAGCGCCACACCCAAAACAAGCAGCTTCATTAACCTGAGCTCCCCCTTTCGTCACAATAATAGCCCCAAAATCACAAGCCTTTTCGCATAAACCACACTTAATACAGTCTTCTAAACTGATCACAGGGGTAATTTTTTCAACGGTGATCTCTCCTCCTATAAGTAAACTTATAGCCTTAGAGGCCGCAGCCCCCGCATGGGAAACAGTATCTTGGATATCTTTTGGACCGTGAATACACCCAGCTAAGAATATCCCCGCTTTGTGGGTTTCAACAGGTTTTAACTTAGGATGGGCCTCTAACAAAAAACCTTCTACGCTTCTACTCACCTTTAATAGAGAAGCAATTTTATCAGTACCCTTTGGCGGTTGAAGCCCCACAGATAAAACAACTAAGCCCGCAAAAACCTCCACAGGACGCCCAACCAACGTATCTTCAGCAAGAACATACAAACTTTTACTCTTATTATCCTCGATTATTTTACTAACCCTTCCTCGAATAAACCTTATACGATACTCATCAAGCGCTTTTCTAAACGCTTCCTCCTGCCCCTTGCCAAAAGTACGAATATCTTGGTAGAATATGTAAACTTCAACTCCAGGAATCCTCTCCTTGATCTCTTGAGCCTGTTTTATAGCGTAAGAACAACAAACCCTAGAACAATAAGGAGTTTCTTCATCACGACTACCGACACATTGGACAAAAACAACGTTTTTCGGATATTCTCCATCAGTAGGGCGAATCACATTACCTTCTGTAGGACCAAAAGGCGTGAGCATACGTTCAAGTTCAATGGACGTGATAACATTCTGATACTTACCATATCCATATTCAGTTTTCTTGCTAGCATCATAAGTCTCATACCCCGTAGCCACTATTATTGCACCGACTTTCAACGCCAGTTTTTCTGGTTTTTGATCAAAGTCTATCGCATCAAGGTCGCAAACAAGCTCACAAGCCCTACAACCTACACAGTTCTCCTCATCTATCAAAGGAACCAAAGGTACCGCTTGAGGGAACGGAACATATATCGCCTTCCTTTTTGACATATTCAAATCAAACTCATTAGGAACCTCTATAGGACAAGGATCAGTACATATCTGATAGCATTGACTACATTTTTCTTCATCAACATAACGAGGATACTTCAAAACCTCTACTTCAAACTTACCAACAGACCCATTCACTTGCAAAACTTCGGAATTAGTCAACAAAGTGATGTTTTGGTGTTCATAAACCCTAACCATTAAAGGGGCAAGGATACATATCGAACAATCCATCGTAGGAAACGTTTTATCAAATTGAGCCATATGACCCCCAATACTGGGCTCTCTTTCAACCAAATAAACCTTAAGCCCGGCATCAGCCACATTTAAAGCTGCAGTTATCCCTGCAACACCCCCACCAACCACTAAAACACTTTGCTCAACAGGAACCTTTCTAACACTTAAAGACGACTGAAGCTTAACCTTCTCCACAGCCATTTTTATAAGAACTATAGCCTTTCTTGTAGCCCTCTTAGGGTCATCAAAATGAACCCAACTACACTGCTCCCTTATATTGGCAACCTCAAGAAAATAAGGATTTAAACCAGCCTTCTCTAAAGTTTGTCTAAAAAGGAATTCATGAAGTTTTGGAGTGCAACTCGCAACAACAACCCTTTCAAGCGTTTCCTCCAAAATCTTTTCCTTGATCAACCCTAAACCACCAGCTGAGCAAACATAATCATGATCAAAACATAAAAGCTCAGGATCCTTCTTTAACTCTGAAACAACTTCGTTTATATCAACCGTGCTCGCAATGTTAAACCCACAATGACAAACAAAAACTCCGACTTTCACCTAAAAAACACCCCGAAAACTGATCAAACCCTTAATATTAATTCAAACAACACCCAAAAAACATACTCGATAAAGATACAAAAATGAAATCGTTAAAAGATAGGAGCTAAAGCAACAAAAACCTGTTTATAAAATAATTTTTCATCCTTTTTCTTATAAACTTTAAGTAATATCTCTATAAAAGATTAAAGATAATACCTAATTTTTAATTTTAAATAATCTACTAGGCTTTAAAGTAAAATTAATAAACTTTCAAAACACATTTTCTCAACACTCTTAACAGTGTGGTGCCATTTTTGACAAAATTGAATGCTTTCGAAGTGTTCCAACTCCTTCCTAAAACTAATTGTAAAAAATGCGGCGAATCAGGATGTATGGCCTTTGCAGTTAAACTCCTAGGACGCCAAATCGAACTCGAAAAATGCACGCCTCTCTTTGAAGAAAAAGCCTACGAAAAACAGTTAAAAAAGCTCCAAGAACTCCTAACCCCTCTAAGCGAGGCCTTAGAAACAGGAATAATTCTTGAAGAAGAAAAATGCATCGGATGCGGTAACTGCCTGATTGTTTGCCCAGTAAACGTTGCAGAAAACCCAGAATCATCCGCAGGCATAGGGGTAGCCCCAGAAAAAGAGGAAAACGTTATCTATGTTGTAAAGGATGGAAAAGCAAAAATAATCGACCTCACAAAATGCCGCAGGTACGCCGACACGGAAAAACTTTCCTATGCCCAATGCCGCGTGTGCGAAATATACTGTTTCACAGAAGCAATAAAAATTCTAATATAGCGGTATTATAATTATATTATAATTATTAATGATTTAGTTGCCTAATATTGTTATAAAATATAATTTAAAAAATGAGATATTAAATTGCAGTTAATATAATTATGAAACATATTATCAAATCTATAAGATATGGTTATAGCTGCTGTAATAACGTATTAACCTAGCTTTTTAAGGAGAGTATAAAGCTTCTTACGGCATTCAACTTTAAAATTATGTAAGTTACTTTAGTTATCAGAGTAATTAAAGACGTTTACTATTTTAAATTATGAAAGGTGAAAGATCTTGGCTTTGGGACAGGTAGAAAGGATTGTTTGTCCTCATTGCTCTTTGCTTTGTGATGATGTTTTTTGCGTTATTAATGATGGAAAAATTGTTTCCACTTATAACGCATGCATGCGGGGGGATGCTTTTTTAAAACTTGTTAACTCTCCCAATCGATTAACTAACCCCCTTATCTTGGAGGAAGGAAGGTTAAAGCCCGCTCATTTAAGCGAGGCATTAGATGTGGCTTGTAATCTTCTTTCACGAGCAAAAAAGCCGTTGTTATACGGTTGGGGCAGCGTTAGTTATGAAGCCCAAGAAGTAGGGATACAACTTGCTGAAAAGCTTGAAGGTGTCATAGATTCCACTTCAAGCATTTGTCATGGAATTTCTTTAAGATTGATAGAAGAGATTTCCAGGGAGGAGTTCAAATGTCCCACTTTAGAAGAAGTAGGGGATATGGCAGATCTTGTGGTCTATTGGGGGTCTAACCCTGCCGATTCTCACAGCAGACACCTAAGCCGATACACCGTTTTTCCCCGGGGAAAAGTCAGAATCACAGGAAGATTGGAAAGGGAAGTCGTCGTTGTTGACGTCATAAAAACAAGATCCGCCAAAGGAATAAACCTATTCTTACAAATAGAGCCAGAAAAGGACTTAAACCTAATAAAAGCTTTAATTGAATATCTATCCGGCAAAGAATTGCCTGAAAATGTAGGAGGGATCATGAAAAAAGACATCATCGATTTTGGTAAAATGATGAAAAAAGCACAGTTTGGCACAATCTTTTTCGGCCTTGGAATCCTCCAGCAAGAAAATTTCAAGGAAAACATTGAAGGTTTAATAAAACTCGTAAAACACCCAAATCTCAAGGGGCAATTTTCACTAATGCCCATGATAGGACACAGTAACATGCTAGGATTTAACCTAGCAGCAAAAAAGATGGCTGGAGTGCCCTATGGTTACGGTATAGATTTTTCAAAAAATCCTCCGGAGAAGACAACGGTGACAGAAGCCTTAATCAACGGGGATTGCGATGCAGCGTTGATCATTGGCGCGAATCCTTTCGCCAGTTTTCCCCAAAAATTAGTGGAAAAATTACAAAATATTCCTTTAATCGTAATAGATACCCAGATGAATTTAACCGTTAAAAAGGCTTCAGTAGCTATTCCCGCTACTATAACCGGGGTAGAGACAGAAGGCACGATGATAAGAATGGACATGCAAACAAAAAAATTGAGAAAGTTCCTCGATTCTCCGAGTGAAAACTGCTTACCCGATAAAGAAATCCTCCAAAACCTTCTCCAAAAGATATAAAAACCACATTCTCTTAGCGAACTTCTGTCAACCCTAATGTTATACCAACAATAAATTTACAGAACTACCTTCCCTAACATCTTTATATGGAGAACATTAGGAGAGCAGTTATTTCATTTAATGGAGACCTTTTATTAAGGTTTCTAAGCATACTTAACAGTTCAACTGGCTCGAATTCTTCCCCTTTTTGTGTCGAAAATTCCATTATTCGATCTGCACCGTAACCTCCAAAAAGCCTGCTAGTATCTCCTACATCCCATTTATAACCAAACTTTATCGATATAGGAGACTTAACAGGTTTTCCCTTTTCAAGCCATTTTTCCATCCATTCGAAAGGAGTTACTATGGAGAATCCAATCCTCGAAAGGCTTGGAAAAACATCTTTAATAGTTTTTATGAGCAAGAAAAGCCGTTCTCCTTCATAATACCCATCACCTTTATCATAAAGCGTGACGTAATTCACGCCACCAACAGCGACAAGCCTTATTATCCTCTCTTCTCCCTTTTCTTCCCATTTTATTATGAGCTTTGCAGGAAACCAAGTTTCTCGCGAATCACGAATCATATCTTCAACAGTTTTACGCTCTCCTTCATCCAAAATCTTTTCAAACTCTAAAACCAAATCACCAACAATACTAGAAGTACCAGCGACTTCTTCTTTTATCAAATCAATTTTTGAAACTTCTTCGCTCACCTGAAACCACCATACTGAAACTAATTCATAATCTTAACAAGAATATCATAAAATAATTTAAATATTAAGTTAATAGTTTTTTGTTTTGGAGGCTAATACTTTTATGTATTATAAAGGTGAAAAGATGGAAAAACACCATAAAAAAGGTCATAAACAAGATCCTGAGCGGGAAAAAATCCAGGAAAAAATGGAAGAAACCGTCTTACTTTTCGGGGAATTCATGCCTGATATGATCGTTTTAGATGTAGGTACAGGTTATGGTTATGCGTGCCGCTTATTAGCAGGTCTGTTCAATGAACCAGGACATGTGTACTCGATCGATCCTTCCTCAGAGGTCATAGAAGACGCTAAACACCAATTAGAAACGCGAGGATTGGGGGGTAGAGTCGTGTTTAAAGAAGGTTTCGTCGAAAAATTACCCTTTAAAGACGATTTTTTCGACGCCGCCATCTCAGCATTAACGCTCCATCATGTAGAAAACCTAGACATCGCCGTAGAAGAAATAGCGCGTGTATTAAGCCCTGGAGGGAAACTTATAATAGTTGAGTGGAAAGCAAAAGCTTCGACTTTTGTACGTCATGCGCCACACCACTTTCTTGATCCACCAGAGAAACTGGTAGAAGTTTTAGAAAAAAACGAGTTAGAAATTCTTGAAATAAAAGAATTTGAACTTTGGTATGCAATAAACTCGATAAAAAAATAGACCCAAAAACGATATACTATAAAAAAAATAAAAAGCTCAAAAGCTTTATTTTATTCTTCTTGTGCTTTTTTCTCCCAAAGCTCCTTTAAGTTCATTGCCTTGAGGCCCCCTGAGTCTTTCGGACCAACGATCACTTTCCATCCTGTTTCCTCTTCAGTTTCACCGCTTATCCTTGACGCAAGGCCAGACAACATCATAACCCTATGACTTACCTTAGATTCTAAATCAAACTCATCAATAGCCTCTTTTATTTTAACTGCGGAAAATTGCCTTCCTGCTACCGCTGATTCTATACCAATGCCTTCAGTATCCACAACAAGAATCCAAGAATCTATCTTCCCATCTTCAAGATCTGACTCTATAGTGTGATATGTAAGGGCAAAATTCGCAGTCACAAATACTGGTGACTCTGGAGTCGGGTTACCAATCTCCCTAATGCCCGGATCTATCGCGGGATGTATTCTTGGATCAGAGTAGATGTTTTGCCTAAGCGTGAACACGGGGAGAAGCGACCATACATCCTCGCTGTGAAGAATCAAAATATCCGCATACTTTGCTATAAGCATCGATGCAACTATAGCCTCCGTATAAGCGTTCGTCACAGAATCTTCCCCATTAGCCCATGCTATGGCAGGTATGCCCAACAACGGGAACCCTACCCCTTCCTCTTCCTGTTCTATTCCAGCACGCCTTAAAAGCGCAAAGTTCTGAAGAGTCCTATTCAAGCCACCGTTATCAATAAAAGTGCCAGGATCAAGAACTATATCCTTTATTCCATAGGCTTGAAGCGTTACAGCTAACTGTTTTAGCAATGTTAAATTATCTGGAGCTGAAACACAAACAGGAACGTTATACTTTTTGACAAGAGGAGCGATCTCTTGCCAGTTATTCTCAGTCGCAGCATACACTAACGGTCTATCCATCTCGCATACATCCAAAGCCGCCTTAATCGCCTCAGGATTATAAGAACACAAAATCAACGGTAAACCAGCAGATTCCCGAACCCATGAAACAACCTTGGCAAACTTTTCAGGATCATCCGAAACATCCCTAACCGCTATAAGGTTTAAAGTTAAAACCTTGCCTATACGCTCAATCTTTAACCTATCAGCCCACTCAGCCCTCTTCTTTACCGTCTCTTCATCCATCTCATCACTAATATCAATAGCCAAAGCACAAGGATGATAAAACGTCAAATCATGCCTATATAAAACCTCCTCACCGCCTACAACAACGGTCCTTTCACCTCCACCAATCTTCACAGAAACAACCGGAGGCGTAATCAACTCAATCAGCTTTTGCCTCTTCTCAGCATACTGCTCCTCCTCAAAAAGAGGAGTACAAGCCTCAACTTCAGCCGTTCTCGCAACAAGCTTAGAAGCAAAAGCAAGACAAGTCACCTCCCCGCACTTCTTACAGTTAATACCCGGCAACAAACCATGAACCGTTAACGGAGACAATCTCACCAAAGCAAATGATCCTCCTTAAAAAAGAATGAAACAATCACTTAAACTAAAACTTAGAATAATAAAATGTAGGAAAAAAAACCTCGATATTATTTATAAATTAATTGGTTAGAGAAGCTTTAGGAAAATTTTTATTCATAAATTTTTTAAAAAAAATTGAAAAAAAAGACTATCCCCTTGATAGATATCACTTTTAGGTAAAAAAGATTTGTAACATAAAAATCGAAATCCTATAAAAATAGTTTAACCTTAAAAACATAAAAATATAAGAGGTAGGGTAAAAATCCAACCTCTTTATGGGGTAGAGGACAACTAAAATAGCTTCTAAGAGAAAATTGGGGGAGAAATAAAAGCTTAAGGATTTTATACATCCGCGAGAAGATGAGAGTGCTAGAGGAGAAGGAAGCAAAGCATATCCTGAGGGAGTGCTTACAGCCTCCAAACAGCGTTAGGGGCGAGGAAGAAGCCAAGGATCTTGGGAATGAGGATCTATAACATCATTCAGTCTATGGTTATATATAGAAAGCAAATAAAATGATTGAATAAAAGCGGTTCTTGTCTGTCTAATCCTAGTTTTATTATTTTGTTTTCTATCTGTTATCATAGTAATGTTAAAGAAGGTTATGAGAAGAGAAGGCTTATGGTTAACTCAAAATGCAACCTAGAGCTTCAAGGTTTTAAAAGAGGAGCATGCAAAACAATAGCTGCTACTAGGAGCGGGAGCGCGTGCGAAATAACACTTAGAAAAACAGGAAAAGGCCTTGAACGTCTCATAAAATCCGCTCATTTATCCCGCCCTGAGCACTACTACTCCATCTATCAAAGTGGTTGCAACTGGTCATGTTTAAAATGTCACTCATGGGAGTTCACCCAAATTGCAAACGGTCAATGGTATACCTCCGAAGAAATTGCTGAGGAAATAATTTCTTACGCGGAAAAAATAACTTTTAAAGAGCCAAGACATCGGGCAACAGCATGGCACGCCCACGACCTCTGTAGAGGATGTGGATCTTGCATAATATACGGTAAAAGATCCGATTTTTGTCCTGGCTTACTGGAGCAAGAAAGAATAGTTTTAAGCCCTCAAGGTTTTGGGCCTGCGAGAAATATAGCAGCCTTCACAGGCGGAGATCTAGCATGCCGACCAGAATATTATTGTGAAGTCTCGAATATCGTTAAAAAAGAATTAAGTGATTTTTGGATGCTTATCGAAACAAACGGGTATGGATTGACGCCGAAAAATTTAGAAGCGTTTCAAAGTGCGGAAATAGATTCTTTTTGGCTTGACATAAAAGCATACGACTCAAAAGTGCATAAAAAGCTAACAGGGGCTTCAAATGAGAGAATATTAGAACTACCTGCAATGATTTTAGATATGGGCTTTGTATTAGAAGTGTTAAGCCTCCTTATACCAGGATGGGTTGACGCAGAACAAATAAGAAAAATAGCGGAAATTCTAAAAGAAGTGGACCCAGAGATCCCGTTCTGCATATTAGCTTTTTTCCCAATATATAAGATGAGTAATGTAAGATCTCCAACGATTCATGAGATGATCGAAGCCTTTATCTTAGCAAAACGCGTAGGTCTTAAAAATATAAGGCTTGGAAATGTCGGCGTTTTTGCAAAAAGAAAAGAAGACTTCCAACTCTTAAACACCATGATAGGACCAAACAACTATTAGAAAAAGAAAAAACATATATAATCCGCCTAAAAAACCAATCCTATTACGAAAACTGATGCACCAAAGTCAAGATCGATATTACAGGTGAATTTAATGGATTTTATTAGAACAGGATATTCGCCAGGAGTTACTTTTGAAAAAGTAAGAAAAATCGAAGGAAAAGAGAACATTGAATCGATGTTTTCCTCATATACAATCGATGAATCAAAACTTAAGGGCTATGCAGAATGGCTTTTTTTTCCAAAAAATGAGGAAGAAATAGTTACAGTTGTACAAGAAATGGAGAAAAGAGGAGTCCCTATCACTATCTCAGCTGCCAGAACTGGTATTGTTGGGGGATGTGTCCCCTTTGGAGGCGCTATCCTCTCCTTAGAAAAGCTTAACGCCATTCTAGGACTAGGATTCGATGAAAAAACCAAACAGTGGTACGTAAGAAGCCAACCAGGAGTTTCGCTTAAAGAACTAAATGAAAAGGTTATCCAGAAAAAGTTTCCAGAATTAGAAGAAAAGCAAAAGGAACTACTGGATAAATTCAGCCAAGATGAAAAGACTTACTGGTATCCCGTAGATCCAACAGAGAAGACTGCCCATCTCGGAGGAACCGTAGCTACTAATGCTTCAGGCTCTCTTTCCTACAAATATGGAGCCACTCGAAAATGGGTTCGCAAGGTCCGGCTAGTCCTTGCAAACGGGGAAATATTAGACATTCCCCGAGGAAAATATCACGCCTCACCAGAAGGAACTTTTACTATCCAAAACACAGCAGGAGAAACAAAAACGTTTTCTATCCCCTATTATAGAATAGGAACTAATGTTAAGAATGCAGCTGGCCTTTTCACAGAACCTTCCATGGACCTCATCGATCTATTCATCGGATCTGAAGGCATTTTAGGAGTAATAACGGAGGTCGAAGTTTGGATAACAGAAAAACCAGAAAACGTTATTGCTGTTACCACTTTTTTCCCGACTGAAATGGATGCAGCCAGTTTTGTGAATGATATCCGCCTAAAAGATTCAAGTTTAAAAACCGAATTTCTAGAATACTTATGCCCAGACTCTCTCAAACTCTTAAGAAAAAAACAGATTTCAGATCCCCCCCTAGTTAATATGCCGCCAATCCCAAAAAATGTCGCGGCAATAATTTTCGAGATCAGTTATAATGAAGATAGTCTTCCCGAACTTTACGAGAGATTAGAAACAATTGCAATTAAAAATAATAGTTCAATGGACCAAACCTGGGCTTGTTATGAAGATCGAGAAATAGATAGGATAACGGCCTTTCGACACCTCCTTCCCGAAACAGTAAACGCCATTATCGCTGAAAGAAAACAGAAAAATCCAACTATTCATAAACTTGGAACCGATATGGCTGTGCCAATAATCCCTGAGACCAATCTTGCTGGAATCTTATCGTTTTATCGGGAAAAACTTAGGGAATCAAACCTAGAACATGTCATTTTCGGCCATATCGGGGACAATCATCTCCACATTAACATTTTACCAAAAGATGAAAAAGAACTTGCGAAAGCAAAAGAACTTTACAAGGTTTTTGCCAAAAAAGCGGTCTCCTTAGGAGGCACAGTTTCTGCCGAACACGGAATAGGAAAAATCAAAAAAGAATATTTTAACATCATGTTCGATGAAGATAAAAGACGCCAAATAATCGAAGTCAAGCAAGCACTCGACCCAACTGGTCTTTTTTCGATCGGTAATATGGTAAATATTTAAGGAGCCTAAGTGACAATGAAGATAATCGTATGTATAAAACAAGTTCCTGCTGGTGAAGTGAAGATAAACCCAGAAACAGGTACACTCATAAGAGAAGGAGTTCAGTCCATACTAAATCCATTTTGCGAATATGCATTAGATGAAGCTATTAGAATCAAAAAAGAACAAGAAGAAAGAGGAGGAGAGGAAGTCGAAGTTATAGTTTTAACAATGGGGCCTCCTCAAGCACGGAGCGCCCTTTTACGATGCTTAGAACTAGGAGCTGATCGCGCGATCCTCCTTTGTGACCGAAAATTCGCCGGAGCGGACACATTAGCCACCTCACTAGCCTTAAGTGAAGCCATTCAAAAATTTGAAGAAGATTTCACCTTAATTTTTACAGGAAAACAAGCCATCGACGGCGATACTGCACAAGTCGGCCCAGAACTAGCCGAACACCTTGGAATACCTCAAATTACTTACGTAACATCTACTAATCTAATTCCGGAAAGAAGGAGAATTCAAGTTGAACGCGAGACTGAAAACGGTTATGAGATTGTAGAATGTAAACTTCCAGCCCTCGTCTCTGTAAGCAGTGGATCAAACATCCTTAGAATTCCGTCCTTTAAAGAAATAATTAACGCGCGAAGAAAAGTGATTAAAAACGTGATCGCTGATGATTTGAGCAAAGATACTTCAAGGTTCGGTTTGAGCGGATCTCCGACTCAAGTTGCCAAAATTTTCCCTCCTAAAAGTAGAACTGGGGGGCAAAAAATCGAAAGTGACGATCCCGAAGCCGCCGTCTCTAGACTGATAGAATTCCTCCAAGAAAATGTATTCGTTGACAAGGAGTAATATAAATGCTTCAAATCGATCTAGAAGCTTGTAACGGTTGCAAATTATGCGAGAAAACCTGTCCTTTCGCAGCCATAGTTGTTGTAAATAAAAAAGCGAAAGTATTAGAAAATTGCACCTTATGCGGAGCTTGTGTAAACGTCTGCCCCCAGCATGCCCTCAATATTGAAAGGCCCGCCCAGCTATCACCAGAAGAATTAACAAAATATTCAGGAGTATGCATTTTTGCAGAATGTGAAATAAAAAATGAACCTCAAATTAAACCCGTAGCCCTCCAAATACTCGAAAAAGGTCGAATACTAGCCGACAAATTAGAAGAAGATCTATCCACTATTTTACTCGGTGCAAAAAACTCCCAACTTACTCAAACCCTCATTAGTCATGGAGCGGATAAAGTCTATTTATGCCAACACCCCCTTCTTGAACAATACTCTACTGAAGGTTTTACCAACATCATTGCCGGGGTGATCATGCAAGAAAAATTCTCAATCATCCTATTCGGAGCCACCCCGACCGGACGAGACCTTGCACCAAGAATTGCTGCAAGGTTGAAAGTGGGATTAACTGCCGATTGTACAGGGCTGGACATAAACGAAGATCGACAACTAGTTCAAACCAGACCTGCCTTTGGAGGAAATATTATGGCCTCCATCTTATCCCCCTACACACGCCCCCAACTAGCAACAGTCCGACCCAATGTGTTCCCCAAAGGAACCCCTAACCCTGAACGAACTGGAACCATCAAAGAAATTCCTGTTAAACTTAATCCAAAAGGGATTCGGACGAAGATCATTGATTCTGCCATTACTCAAAAAGAGGAAACTATTCCCATTGAAGAAGCTGATATCCTCATCTCCGCAGGTCGAGGAATTCAAACAAAAGAAAACTTGGAATTAATCAAGGAATTAGCAGAAGAACTAAATGGAACAATGTCCTGCTCGAGATCCCTAGTAGATCTAGGATGGCTACCCCATTCTTTCCAAGTAGGCCAATCTGGAAAGACCGTAAGCCCAAAACTCTACATAGCCCTAGGAATCTCCGGAGCGATCCAACATCTTGTAGGAATGAGCTCTTCTGACATCATCATAGCAATCAATAAGGACCCAGATGCTCCAATATTCAAAGTCGCTGATTTTGGGATTGTTGGAGATATTCTTGAAATAGTCCCGATTTTAATTAAACAACTTCGTGAATTGAAGAAAAACTAAAGATCGAATGTATAAATTCTACTCCTTTTTAAGTGAGATAGACTTTCAATGAAAAATCATCCAATATCTCCAATTTTATGATCGAAATATTAAATTGCTATTTCTCAGATATAATATATAAGAGCCTGTCTTCACCTCCAGAATCCGGTAATAGATAAAAATATGTGGAGAGTCTGGAAAAATGGTTTTTCATAAATCTAATACTCTTTTTGCCTTAACATTTATCTTCTTAATTTCTTTAAGTTGCTTCTTCATAATTTCTCAGACTGGAATGAGTAATGCTCCAAGCGAGCTTCAAAGCTCCGAGATCACCGGAGAAACTCGGAATCAGAAGTCATTCATAGTCTATCCAGAGAGGGAGGAGGAGCAGGGATTCTCAACAAACACTTTGACTGAAAGTGGCGATGGTAGGGGTTTATCAACCACTTTTCAGTTATGGGGTCTTGATCTCTACGCTGATAAAATTCGCATGGTTACTACGGCTATTGATGAAAGTTCTGCAATTTCAACATATCAAAACATAGGAAATAATGTTAGTTGGAATTTGAATACGATCGATGATCTCGAAAGTGGTTATGTTTCTGGAGCTGCCCAAGAATTTGAAGTTGAGAAAATGAGCGTGCTTTATAATGTGTCATTATGGTTTAACTATAGTATAGTTGACTATGGGAATCAAATTGACTATCTTGTTCTTGTTTTCAAGGAGAATTTTGAAAGTCAAAACATGATTTACATCGGCTTTCTCCGGAACACCATCCCATCGGGAACCATTTGGACCGGATGGATTAATATAACGGACATGAATTTAGTCTTGGATGAAGGTAATTATCATTTTGCAATATTTTGGTTCACTGACGCGGGGCTTTCTTATGTGCCTGCTTCCTCTTGGATTTTGGAAAATAATGTCCTTTCAGGGAGAGCAAACAACGGTACTACGAGTTTCTTCAATGCGTCCAATTTTGCTTGGGAGACCTATTCTAAAGATGAGGATACAGATCTAATAATGAAAATCGGTTTAAACGAAATGATCAATCCCTCAACTCTTAACGCTCGATTTACAGTTACCACAGGCATTGATGTCGGTCTTGCTGGTGACTACACGCCAACCTTTCGTAAAGATACCCTGCAGGGCTACATCGGCGAGTACACCTTATACTTTGACACCGCTTGGACTGAACTTAACTACGATATCAATATCACTGTCACTGTTGATGCGCCTGTACCTACCTTAAACCTTTACACCTATACAGATTTCATTAATAGCTACGAATCTACCACCAAGTACTCAGTATCACCCACTAAGATCACTTGGAACGTATCCTACACCCTAATGGGTAGCTCGCTTTTTGTAAGGGAAAATTACCTAACATATGAGAGTGATTGGACTTTTGAAGCCCTATATGATCCTACTGGAGCTGAAGTAGACCTAGATGCCCTCGGCATAAATTTTGGTACGAAGACGGTCTTCAACAAGGAGTATAACTGCATCATAGTTCCTGCAATCTCTATCGCATCTGGAGAATACACAGCTGTTTTCTCATCGCCAAATTATCTCCGAACTGTTACAACGGAGAAACTTTCCGGCGATACATGGCACACAACAAACGAAATTGAAATAGAATCAACTGCTAGGATTAGCGTCTTCATAGCTGATGCTGCTGGAAATCCTGTCACCGAAGGAGTCACTAACGATTGGTGCGAAATAACCCTTTTAGCTCCAAACGGAACCATTCTCCTACAAGAAAACATAACTGAAGCCGTAGATGGCTACTTCTATTCGTCAAACTTCAAAATTACAGATGATTGGGAAACAGAAGGACAGTATAACATAACAGTCTTCTGGAGCAACGGCGTCGAGATAGGATACACTCCCCTTGTATCTTTAACAATCGTCCCTCGACTTGAGAAAGAGGAGATCAGCTGGCTGCCTTACATACTACTTCTAGGCGCCGTAGCACTATCCACTCCCACAGGATTGTTCGTTAAACATAAAATGGAAGAGCGAGGTTGGGAGAAAAGCCTCCACAATCTATTCGTTTTCAGCAACGAAGGTCTCTGTGCTTTCGACTACACATTCAGCAAGCTGGCTGTAGACTCGGCTCTTGTCACAGGAATGATTTCCGCCATTTCACAATTCGTAGCCGAATCAATGCAATCAGAACAGAGATTACGCGCAGTAGACCATGAAGACAGAAAGATCCTCCTCGAACATCAAGAGCGGTTCGTAGTAGCTTTGGTGGCAGAAAAAGACCTACACATAATCCACAAACATGCAAAGAAGTTCGCAGAAAAGTTCGCAGAACAATACGGTCATCTACTTGAAAGATGGACAGGTGACTTGAAAGTCTTCGCCACAGCAGAGGCTCTAGTGTTGGAGGTATTCCGGAAAGCTGTTGAAGCACAAAAAGCTGCAGAAGAAGCCATGAAAAAAGAGGTTGAAGGACCAATAGAAGTAGTAGTAGCAGAAGAAGTAAGGGAAGAATTGCCTGAAAAAAAGGAAGAAGGAGAAGCTGAAGAGTTCCCGGGAGAGGCGATGTTTCCGGATGTGAAGCAATTATTCGATGAAGAAGAATAGAGGAGTTTGACAACGATGATTAAAAAGAAGAAGAAATTATTTTACATTAAGCCTCAAAAACAGTTTATCATCTCTGTAATAGTTTTAGGACTCTTAACTTTTCAATCATTACCCCCTTCAAATATGCATTTGACATCAACAACTACAATTACAGATTCAGTAAGTGTTTCAAGGACTGATAATACACCGCCCGTATTCAGAATTGTTGCTTCCCTTCCCGTGGGACCCCACGATCATGGTACGGTCGTTACTTCAGTAGCTGATGCTGACGGTGTCGAAGAAGTAACCCTCTACTACTCAACAAACGATTGCTCATCTTTTAACCTTGTATCTTGCGAAAAAATACGATTTGACGACGATGAAATAGGCGATATGTGGCTTGGTACTATACCGCCCCAACCAGCAAGAACAACGGTGAAATACTATTTAACAGCTACAGACGGTGTAAATGAAGCAATAGCAGATAATCAAGGCTATTATTATGAATACACGGTGAAATCAACTTCTGATCGCGAACCTCCGATTATATCAGACATCGTGATTACACCCGAAAAAGTAGGACCAGGAGAAGCTATTTCTGTCGGATGCAACATCTCAGACGAATCCTTTATCTTTTTCTCAGCTGCTTTCTTATACTGGTCTAATAGTTCTAAGGGACCTTGGAACAGAATACCGATGATAAGACAAGGCTATGACCTCCAAGACTATTCTCGAGCCGTTTTCGATGCTTTCCAAGCAAGCTTCATAATACCTGACACTCTCAATATAGGCGATTCTATCTACATATATATCAAAGCCGGAGATATTTGGGGAAACACAGCCATAAACAACAATAGTGGAAATTTTCATAAAGTAAAATTGTCAAGCGACCCAATAAATAATAAAGGTCCCCAAGTACTAGCAGTACAAATCGCATCTAACAACCCCGATAACCCCAACGTAATCACTACATGGGATTACCTTTACGTAATGCTAACAGTTACAGACGATAACACGAACCTTTTCGATATGGAAAAAGGAATGATAAAGGTCTCATACAGTCAAGACGGTATAAACTACCGCTCTTGGACTGAAGACATAACAAAACCTCCCCCCATGTTTTTCTTAGATTTAGTAGTTGTACCACCACTGGTACCCACTGGTCCCCTATTTTCTGTGATTGTTAGATGCGATAAGCTCTCCCCAGGCGAACTACATATGAAAATATCCTTCACTGATGATCAAAACAACGCCCTATACAAGCACATTGGACCTTTAACGATCTCTGCACCCGTCGCGGTCGATAATAAAGCCCCCTTAGTTAAAAGTTTGCAACACACACCCTCAAATATCACCGAACGAACTAGAGTAAACCTTATGGCTTATTTTGAAGACGGACTATCAGGTCTAGACCCCCTTAACACAACAATAGTTTACCGTGTCAACTCTGGTGATTGGGAAGCTGTACCATATATTTTATATAGCGTTGTACACCCCCCTAAAGCTGGCAAAGAAGGCGTACTTAACTTAACATACTCAGCCGGAGATACCTTCGAATACTACATCAACGGCACTGATACCGCTGGTAACTATTTCGAATCAAATATAAGTTCATACACAGTCGCCAACTTACCTGACGACGATACCGCTCCCGATGCTTATAAAAAGGATGTTCACCCAGATAGAACCACCGCAAGCCTAAATTACGGTTTTATTATCTGGTTCAACGCATCAGACTCTGAATCAGGAATAAATAACGTAACAATATTCTATCGATCAGATCTCTATTCAGATGATTGGAAAAACAAAACCGTTTACAGACCTGTCGACGAAAACTTCTTCTGCCTCGAACTACTACCTGAAGACCTACAAGAAGTAGGAATTACGGTTAACAAAACCCTCCAATACTACATTGAAATAGGAGACAATGCCGGAAATGTTCGAAAACTCCGTAACAACACAGAATATTTCAATGTCAGTCTATCTAGTGAATTTGACCTAGATGCCCCCGTGATTTCGGGTTCTCACGGTGAAGTTAAATCTGACGAGCCTGTAACAATCACCGCAGCAATCGAAGAAATAGGATTAGCAGAAGTAGAAATAGGGATACTCAATTACCGCACCAGTACAAGTGAAAACTACACTAGAATGCCCATCGCTTCCGCCGCAAGTTACCCCTGGGAGTTCCCAAGAACCGCCACAGTAGACATACCTACCCAAGAACCTGGCACAACCGTATACTACTATATTGAAGGCACAGATAGCGAAGGAAATAAGGGAACTTCAGAAGAACAATCATACAAATACCCTGGTGGTGAAAACGAACTCCTCGGCGTAAAACTAATCTACTGGGGCGTCGCAAGTATTGGAGTAGCCTTAACCATAGCAACTCTAGTAATGCTTAAAAAAAGAAAAGAATAACTAAATTGTATAATTAAACTCCCTTCTCTTATTTTTTGACAAACTAACTTTCCATACCTAATTTCAATTTCCTCCCCCCTTAAAACACCCCTAAAGATAATATCCACTCAAATTATGTTAATAAAAATCTCAAAACCCAAATTGTATACATAAGAAGAAGTTGTGCAGAGAGAGGTAAAAAGAGAATTTATGGGGTGGCTAGAAAGCGTAGAGGAGAC
>JAEOSI010000141.1 GCA_016840425.1 Candidatus Wukongarchaeum yapensis | reverse complement strand
TTCAACCCTCCTCGTTCACCTCCTAACCTATAGTGAAGGAAAATGGTGGAAAAACATCAATAAAATAGAAGAAATAATCAATAAAATGGAAAATTATTAGATTTTAGTTTGCAGGGAGCGAGATAAGTGAACTACTCCGCCCTTCCAGACGAAGCTTCCGTACATGCCAAATGAGACGGATCCCATTTGACCACGTTGCCCGAGTTCACGCAGGAATTACAGTTAGGAACGTTTTCCAACGCACCATACTGATACGTTTTGAGGGCGTTTAAAGCCCTGATCGCCTCGGGATGATTTTTGTAACCGCACTTTTTGCAGTTAAAGCTTCCCCTTTTTTGTGTGGTTTTTTCTCTTTCCATCACCGCAGGTATGACACATCCTGCTGGTATATTCTTTTTCGCTGACCTTCTTTAACACGATATCTACTCTTTTGAGTTTGTACTCTAAGAACGAGGTCAGCTTCCCGTAGCTCGGTGAGAGGAGCTTTTTTATCCTAAATGTATTTTGGGCAAAATTCATATTTAAGCACCCCTAATAGACATCGGTCGCAATTCATCCCCTCCCTTGCGGAAGAGGTCTTCTTGCGGTATGGAGATAAAATTGTCAATTATTTGGAGTGTTTGCAGCCTTCATTTTCTCATAAAACGTTTGTAAAGAACGGTGTCAATGATAACAAACACAAGAACAAATAAAAACAGTATTAAGCCCTCAAATGTCACGGCAGTAGTTGTGGTAAATCTTGGAAGTTCTTCTACAGGAATCGAGCAAACTTTAAACTTGAACGCCTCAATAGACGGTATCAAGTTTTGTTTTATTTTCAAATCAAATTCGATCCAATATGCATCATCTAATAATGGGTAGAATAGTGGCACTGCACCCCCCATATCCAAGGGTATGTGGGAAAAAGATGCTATTACTGCTAGCAGAATCCAGGGTTTTAAACTTTCAAAAAATCGCGTTACCAAAGCATAACAGATTACCCAAAAAATTGAGAGTATAATCAAGCTATGGAACCATAGTCTAGTCCCGAATAGAGGTTTATCCACGGCATCGCTTAAAATACCAAAAATAGAACAAGCAAAGATTTTTAAACTCCAATAAGGAGTTCTTTCAATTTTTACATTATATCCATCCCTTATCAGTTCAATTTTAGAAGGAAACTGCTCCAAACCCAATTGGGTTACAAAAGCTAGGATAAAAAAAGAAACAGCAATATGGGTTAATCCGCCAGCCAATAACCAGTCGCTCCACTTTCTTCTTTTTGCCTTGTTTTGTTTATCCGGGGTAAGTTCCTAGGAAACCTGAATAAGCGCGTAAAATATCCCACATTGTGAAAATTGATTCTAAGCACCCTTTATTGTCTAGGATAAAGAGTGTATCCACTCTCTCTTCACGCATCTTCTTCTCCGCATCAACAATCTTTTCATCAACGTTAGTTAAAACAATTTTTTCGCTCATAATGTCTACAACAGGTGTGTTAAGAACGTCATCCTGTCTTCCTGTCGCAAAACGGGATTTAGATTCAGGCATGTTAAAAAGTTTCAACAAGCTCCTAACCGTAACGACTCCTCTGATCTTTTCCTGCTCATTCACAACAGGAATTCTCCGATAACCCGTTTCAATTATCTTTCTACATACATCACGAACACGACTTGTGTCTTTTATAGTGGCAACAGACATGTTTATGAAATCTCTTAAAGTAAAATCAAAAGCTTCGTTTTGAACAGCATGTGCTGTTAAATCGTCTTCCGCCAGCACGCATATAGGGCGCAACTTTGCATCAATAATCGGCAAATAACCAATCTGTTTTTGCACAATCAAGTTTAAAGCGGAAGAAAAAGTTAAGTATTCACTAGCAACAATGGACTCCTTTTCACTCACATCGATTGCATAAGCGCTCATAGCGCTCATGATTGCGCCTTTAGAAGAGCTTGGAAGTACATCATACTCATCATACTGAAGATAAGTGCTTTCCAACGTTAAATGTTTTAAAACACTTCTTTCATTCACCACCCCAACAACTTCACGCGTAAACTTGTGCACTATGGGCAGCATTCTCATCCCTTCCTCCGCCATGACATTAAGCGCTTCAGTAACCGTACCGTCATCAGGAACAGTCTTCACATCCTTAGAACAAAAATTCACAACCCCTTCTCTGATCTCTGGCTTCTCTAAACCTTTCCAAAGCTCTGCATCTGTAAGCACAAATCCCCTTCCTAAACTTTGAGCAACAAGAACCCGCGGCAAAACAAAAACACGCTCCAAAACACACACAAAAATAGTAAAAACAAATCTTGCCCTAAAATCTCTAAAATATTCATCGATTTAATAATTTTTGCAAGATAAACAAAATATTTTTCCATGTTACTTATAAGAAAATTTTAGTAATTAACCTTTTTTAACTTTGTTCGACGGGAATTCCTCCTGCGAAAGCTGGGAGATGAAAGCCGAAAAGCATTTATGTGCACTATAGTATGTTCTTGTGTCAACCTGCAGGCAAAGAGGTCGTGCTACGAGTCGCCGCTTCTTAGTCTCTGTAGCACGTAAAGCCGAGGGAGACGCAGGAAGCGGGACACAGTAGGGCAGGGACCGCCCGAATTTAAGCCTGCTGAGACCTCGCAGTTGGTCGTTGAAACAGGAAGCTCCCTGCGATAGCTGGGAGCAGTTCACACAACGATTTTCTCCTCTTATATTTTATTAAAGTATAAAACTGTAATATCGCAAGCTTATCCCGCTTTCCCAGACTTGATCGCTAAAAAACAAAGCCCAATGAGTCAAAACTGGTCAAGAAACTCAATAACGCAAGAAGTTCCAAACTTACGCTTTTTTTGGCGCTTTTTTCCCCTAGTGAAGCCACTAACGTCTCCACTTCTTCTCGACTTTGTCTTTGTAAATACTCGATGTATAGAGCGTATGATTTGTATTGGGTACACCAGGCATTCATCAAATTACAACGTTTACCGTCATAGTACGGGCAGCATCCCTTTTTAACCCTATTAGTTGAAGGAACCCGACGGGGGGTCAAACCAAAAAGTATAGCAAGTAAAACTAATTAACATTGAAAAAGTTAACGTTTTAAGTCGTAGTTACCTTATTTTTTTTGGTTTTTAGAGGGGGTTTTTGTTTTTGGAGTGGGAAAGATTAGACGAAGAAGAGGCGAAAGAAAAAGGGTTTAATGAGGAGGCTTTAGTGTTTGCTGTTGATCGTTGGTTGAGAAAAAGAGATTTTCGAAAGTTGCTTACGTTTTGTGACTATTTAGGGTATAAAGATGGCAAATCTTTTTTTAAGCTTAATTTAGATTTTGTAACCCGTTTGGGCTGGGAAGAAGTAGAAAAACGGTTGAAAAAGATTATAGGGGAAATACCTGAAAAAATCTCAAGCTTAAAAACAAATTTACATTTAGAAAGCACCGAAACAATTAAACCAGGCTTAGAAAGCCCCAAAGTCATCTTTTCGCTGTCAGGCGGTGATCTGGTTATAAACCCCAACTTTAAATTTAACACAATTTTACCGTCTAAAAACAAATTACTCGACATCCTTTTCTACGACGGAAAAAATAAAGTTTTCAGGACCAAACCAATCTATTTTAAAGACCTTTATAACTTCTTATTAGAGCAAGGTATTAAGGTGTCTACAACCTTTAATACAGACTTTTCTCTCCCTTTTAAGCTCAAAAAAAGCTATAAACTAAGAACTTTTCAATCTGACGCTGTATCCGAATGGCTCTTAAAGGGAGAGAAAGGTGTTATAGTGCTACCTACGGGGGCAGGTAAAACTCTCTGTGGCATACACGCAATATATGAAACCTCCCAACGTACATTGATAGTTGTGCCTACAATCGACTTGCTTTTCCAATGGAGTGAAAAAATTTCCATTCGTCTAAAAGTAGACCCTGAAAATATAGGGATTTTTGGGGGAGGAGAAAAGGAAATAAAGCCGATAACCATGATAACCTATGATAGTGCTCATATGATTACAGATGTTTTAGCGGATAAATTTGGCCTCATCATATTTGATGAAGTTCACCATCTACCTTCCCCTTCTTATCGACGAATTGCAGAATTTTTGATAGCCTCGAAAAGATTAGGTCTTAGTGCGACCCCTACACGGGTGGATGAAAAGCATAAAGATCTCCCTTTTCTTGTGGGTCCAATCGTTCACTATGAAAAAGTGGAAGATCTCTCAGAAAGAGGTTTTCTTGCAGACTATAAAGTTGAGCGGATAGAGGTAAAATTGTCTCCCGAAGATCAGGAAAGGTATGAGGCTGTGAGAGCGCGTTATGCCCGATACTCTTACAGGTTCAAGGGCGGAGGAAAGGCTAAGTTCCTCGCAGTTTTAAGTAGGGCAGGAAGAGTAAAAGAAGCAAAAGAGGCGCTTTTAGCCCTTAATGAAGCAAGAAGAATAGCTTTCGGCGCCGAGGAGAAACTTCAAAAGCTCGACGAGTTACTGGAAAAGTTCCGCGATCAAAAAGTGTTAATCTTCACGCGATTCAACGAAATTGTCGATAGGATAGCCAAGGAGTTCCTCCTACCTAAAATAACACACAAAACTAAGAAAGCTGAGCGAAGAAAAATCCTTGAAGGCTTTAAAAAAGGAACCTTAACAAAAATCGTTACAGGAGAGGTCCTTGACGAGGGGGTAGATGTACCTGAGGCAAGCGTGGCCATAGTAATTAGTGGAACAGGTAGCCCTAGACAGTACATCCAGCGTTTGGGCCGGATACTGCGACCGAAAAAGGAAGAAGCTGTTTTAGTCGAAATAGTTACCGCAAAAAGCCTTGAAGAAAATGTCTCAAAAAGACGTAAAAAGAACCTGACTACGTAAAAGCGAAACGATTAGTAAAATATAAGAATCAAATACTTCCCTTCCTTCATAAAATTATGAAAAATAAAGATAGAAGATATTGATAAAATGTTTGGTTGGGGCTGTTTTTGGCCGAAGAACGATTTAAGATGCTTAAAGTTGATGGTATTTGTTTTCGCGACCATGATTTCAACTTGTTTATCGTTTTGGGTTATATCCATCCTCCCGAAGAATCTCATGCCGTTTTGAAGTATACTACAGAAGAAGAAAGGGATTCCAAGAGATTTCTACAAGCCCAAGGAATTCATGACTATGTAAACGCTTTGAACTTTTTAAAAAGTAAAAAGCCCCATTTAATCAAAGTTAGTGATTTTTACGGCGTAGACCTTTTAACAATTCCATATTCAGATGTGGAAATCATCTATGACGGTGTTGAAAAACTTAAAAAGATAGTTGAAAACCCCTCCTCCAGAATAGAGAAACTTTGCGCTTCTTTTAGTGAAATAGTAGTCGAAAATCTTGGATTTAAATTCGAAGATATGGGAGTTAGAGGATCCATCCTTTACGGCAGTCCGCGACCCGATTCAGATATAGATATAACCATTTTTGGAAAGGATAAAATGCGTTATTTTAGAGAGCATATCGATGAATGTCCTGGCATTACAGTAATGCCCCCTTTAGAGGTTGAGAGAGTTTCAAAGTTTCTGAAAAACATTTCTCCCCTATCCATGGAAGAAATCGTTCCACATGTGGCTAAAAGAAAAACGAAACTGAATATTGAAGGCATACCAATCTCTATTAAATGTGTGCGCTCAGAAAAAGAGATAGAAGAAGATATTCCTGTTTTTAAAACAGTTTCATGCAAAACTCTAGGGCCTGCAACTGTTAAGGGAACTGTTACCGATACCAGTGCTAGCCTTTGTTATCCGGTGGAATACCGTATTAAAGACGAGTCCCCCGAAAGGAATGTAGAGGAAATTCTATGTCTTGAAAGTCTTTTTGCAGAGTTTGTAGAAGAAGGCGACACAATAGAAGTTAAAGGAGTTTTACAAGAAGTGGAATTAGACGGAAGAAAAAGATACCGAAGAATTGTTATAAGCACCGTTGAACTTGCCGGAAAAGAATATATTAAAAAAATAGAATAAATCGCTGGTTTTCTTTTATCAATACTTAAGATTTATAAAAGGTTTAAGCTATTTGTCTTTAATTTCTATATTTCAGACCTTATCATATAAAAAATAAGTAAAATTTTTTAAATGTTTACACACTGAATTATTAATAAATAATAGTTATTTCTCTTATAGAATAAAAAGTGGCATTAAGATAAAGTTAGAGATTTA
>JAEOSI010000140.1 GCA_016840425.1 Candidatus Wukongarchaeum yapensis | reverse complement strand
TTTAAACACCCTCCATGAAAGATTTGAAAGGGGCGAAATAAACGGACCGGACTATATACGCCAGATAAAACATTATAACCAGCAAAAGTTTATGATTAGAAAAGAATTAGACCGTAGAAAAAACCGCTTTGGGAGTCCAATCATGTGAACTACTCCCAGCTATCGCAGGGAGCTTCCTGTTTCAACGACTGAACTTGCCGAGATCTTTCTCGGTAGAGGCTCTGTCTCCGCAGGCGTAAATTCGGGCAGTCCCTGCCCTAACAGTTCTTCTAAACCTCTTTTCAAGACTACGAATGAGGAGTTGTAGTTTCTGCCTATATCTAACCCGCAATGGGGGCATTTATGGGTTCTTACAGCCAAACTTTTCTCCACTTCTTTGCCGCATTTATAACATTCTTGGGTAGTTCCTCTCGGGCTCACTTCTACAACCGTCTTACCAGCTCTTTCAGCCTTGTAAGACAGAAATTGCGTGAATTTGTTCCAAGAGGAATCCATTATGTTCCGAGCATTATAACTAATCCTTATCAAACCGTTTACGTCTAATTTCTCAACAGGTATGATTCGTATTGTAAAACTTTAGAGTAAACTTTTTTGAGCTCTGGATGGTTTTCTTTTAACTCTGGGAGGGAGTTTTGCAGCTCTAACCTGTTAGGCTTATCTTCCTGCTGGTTTAAGCCTTTTAACATCTGGTTGTATAAAAACCTGCATCTTTCCAAGGTCCATAACAGTCTTTTTTCTTGCTCTGGGCTAGGATACAGCCTAAATTTATAAGCTATTATTTTTTTACCTACCCTGGCTTTACAGGTTTCTAAACAGGGGAAGATTTGCTTTTTGTCCCCTGTTTTTCGATTTTTTGAACTCTAAAGGATTTCTTCTTCCCCTTTGAAAGGAGTATCCTGAGCTTGATCTTATCTTCTGGTTTAGCTGCTGCATCTTACTCTTCTTTTCTTGAAAACTTTTATAAACACCGCGATTCACCCCCCTCCCTTGCACAAGGGGACTTCTCGCTGAATAAGTTAAAAGAAAAGTAGCAAACAAAATGTTTATCGCACTGATCGCTTCTGGGTTCATATAAAAACTCTGCTAATAGACATCTATAGCAATTCATTCCCTCTCTTGCGTAAAGGGATCTTCTTACAGTATAAAAATAAAAAAGTGTTTTCGACTTTTATTTAGCGTTTTTGAAGTTTACAGTTTTTTGTTTAAGTTTTTATTGGGAGGATGTTTCTAATTGCTTTTTCAGAAGTTTTATCTCCTTTTCTATTTCTGATTCTTCTGCTTCCAGTTTTTCTTTGTCTGCTACACGGGTTTCTTTTGGTTTTTCTGCAGAGGTTCTGGATGCGGGTTCAGTAGTTACTCCTTCTGCTCCCAAGAGTTGGCGTTCCATAGCGGCGATTTCTGCATCAATAGATTCTTCTATTTCTAGATCAAGTTCTGCTTCGGCAGAAGTAACATCAGAAAGGGCTTCATCAGCCATAGCAGCCCTTTCCATCCCCTCTTCAAGACGTACCATAAGTTCCTCTGTTACTTCCGGTCCCACTTCCCTCAAACCCTCATTTATAACGACGTCTGCCTCTCTAAGAGCGCCACTAAGCTCAATATTATCTTTCACAGTTTCAATGGTCTCTATAACACGATTAATGTTAAGGATTTTATTCTCTGTACTTTCAAGCTTCTTAAGGTAAAGTTGTCTCCTCAATAAAGATTTTTTTGCTCCCATCTTATTGCCATCACGAACCATTTCTATAGCTAACGAACGTTGCTCATCTGCTTTACGCCTTATGGCCCTTGATTTCAGTTCATAGCGATTGATCACTGCCCTAAGCTTAGCTATGGTTTCTGATGGTTTTCTTCGTTTATCCCCAAAGAGAAAATTCCTAATGCCCATTATTAAAATCTCCATCTAAAAAATATTGAAGATAAACAACAATCACTTAAACTATTTTTTTTATTAGTCTTAAGGATTATTTTTCTTTTATGTATTAAAGATAGCTGTAACTAAAAAGGGTTTCTATTTTTTCATGTTCGTCCTTCAATCGCCCTTTTTAATTCAGAAAGGACAGAAAGATTCGGAGGGCTTATCGTAAATACGATTTCAAGGCCATCCTCTACAAGGGCCATTACCAACCCAAGCTTCATCCCTCCTCTGTCAAAAATAACCGCAGGAAACTTATCACTTTCCTGGATCTTAACTATTTTCCACCCAACATCCCTAATGCGTGAAATAACGATAGACGCACTATTTGCCCCTGTTAAACCTAATTTTATCGAGGAAACTTCATAAGGCAGAACCCGACCATCCTTACTTTTCGCCAAGGCGTCGGTAAAATGAGGATACAAAAGTTTACGTTTCAAAAAATCTTTAAGAAGACTTCTCGGCACATCACTCGGAGATATAGTTGAAATCCCTCTCAAACCCTCCTTTTCATCCTCCGCTGTAACCTTTACTTCACTAGGAGGTGTAGGAGCTTCGACACCAACATCGCCCACACCCTCTTCCTCTAGAACTTCGGAAACAAGTTCCAGGACCTCTTCAACGGGTGATGGTTCAGGTTTTTCCTCCATCTTCGGCCTGGCTTCTCTCCCAGCATGCATAGAAGACCTAGCCCTTATCGCTACAACAATCCCCCTATCCGACTCCTTATCAGAAACTATGGCAACCCCTACCGGAAGCCTTCTTACAAAATCTGCGCTTTTTAACTCATCAGGTATAGGGGAAGGCGCACGTCTTATATACGCTTTCACATCATCTTCATAGGTGAGAGTGTGTACAATCATTAAATCCGCTTGGGATAAAACCCTCGGATCTGTTGCACTTGGTTGTTGGGTGCAAACTAGTAAGGCGCAACCCGGTTTCCGTCCCTGTTTCGCATATTCAACTATAGGTATACTTGCTGCTGTTTCCTTTCTTGAAGGTACAAGAAGGTGTGCTTCATCTATCGCAAGCCAAGTAAATGGTATTTCCTCTTTTCTCATCTCTTGGGCTTCTTTCCCCACCTCTATTAACATTTCTTCTGTTTCCTCATACCTTGCAGCTTTTGTCCTCTCTCTAAGGATTTTACGCGCTAGTATACCCACAAAAAGTGCGCGCAATCCCTCCCCTAACCTTGGATGACTGACATCAATAACCGTCACTTGATTTGGAACGCTCAACTCTGTTAAAGGCGTCCCCACTTCGCTTAAAACACCCCACTTTTTCGCAGAATTAAGCCTTGCAACCGCCGCTCTCTGCGTAGTCTTTGAAAATCCCACAGACTTTGACGATATATCGATATCCCTTTCAATACACTTTGTTAAGTCATCAATAGTGAAGTTCTCCTTCCCTTCAACCTCTACTTGTTCACCTTCTTCAATTTCAGCAATATAACCCTTCTTCACCTTATCTATGGCTTGAGATATGAGCAGCCCTTGGGGTGCAAACCTATCAATTCCAAAAGCGTGGCACCAGTCATCAACTGAAAGCTCAGAAGCAGATATTGAAAATCTAACATCCCAACTTTCAGGAGGAAAATCAGAAGCAAGCTCTATCGGCACATACACCCTAGTATTAGGATAACCCTTAGGTCTCATACCCCACTTTTTAAGAATTTCGACTTCTTTTGATTCAACATTAGGGTGTTTCATAGAATAAAAAACGCCCAAAGGATCAATTACTATGATACCTATACCCAAATTCGACCGCGCCAACTCTTCAGCCAAAACCCCCATAGTATAACTCTTACCAGAACCTCTGTGACCGCAAATAAAAACAACAAACGGAAACAAGGCGTTAATAACAACAGACTTTGCATAAATCTCCTCTATCTCTCCAACATCGCTTGTTTTCAAACCCTTTTCCGCAACCCTTCCTATGAAAAGGGCCCCTTTACACCCTACACCCTTCTTTGCTTTAAACTTTTTACCTAAAAGCAAAGCATCTTTTAACGGCGTATACCTCGGCTTTAAAGGAGCTTTTACAAGATACCTCCTTTCCTCAAGCAGTTTCGCCCAATAATTATCCGATCCTTCACCAACCAGAAGTTCCCCCTCTACCGCTCCAAAACCCCACCTTAACCACTCAACCTCCTCCTTAACTTCCATTCTTTTCGCTATCTCATTCCTTGAAACAATCTCTGAAGGATAAAATTTCGGATCAAAACCACTAATATCCCACAAAATAATGTCTAACTCCACGTTTAAATCTTTAAAAGCCTCCTCATTATCTCTCTTATTAAGCGAAGCGAGCGAACTATAAGCTTTTTCTAAAAGTTCTTTCTCCTGAGTTACAACATAGAGGGCGCATAGACCCCTAACCTTACTCTCCCCCTCCAATCCTTCCGTGATTTTCTGAGCTATAGCCAAATCCTCTTCTTTTTCTGTTAAAAGATAAGAAAAAGATAAACCCATAACTGCCGGCCAATCCTTTCCTTCTTTACGGAAAAACTCTGAAACGCTTTCAAAAACTTCTTTTTGAACCTCCACAACTTCCTTTACATAAAATAAAGCCCTTAAGGAAAGAGCAGAAAAAAGCTCTAAATCATCCTCTTCTTCTACAAAGAAGCTTCCATCCGCTTCCTGCAATGTCAAAAGCCCAAACAATACATCTTGCATTCTTGCTTTAACCCGTTCCTCTCCGGTAACTTTGTAGGCATGAAATAACGCTTCAACAAAAGAAGGACGAAGACGCTCTTCCACTCGATCCAATCTATCTAAACTCTCAACGAGTGGTGGAAGTATCTGGCATAAAGGCCTTCCTATCTCCAAAACCTAACAACTCCTATAAAACCCAAATAAACCCTAAAAAGTGTTAAGTTATGCCTAATATCCCCTACAATGTATAAGGAAAAAAGAGGTTAACAAAAGAATCTTATTAAAGCTTTAACTCTCCTCTTCGCGTAAACGTTCTAATTCTTCCTTAATCTCTTTCTCCTTTGCTGATGGGGTAGGAAGACCATGCTCCGTAGTCACGCTTACAACCGCCCCTGCTTCCCCAAGAATCCTGGTAACTTCCTCTTCGTCAATATCAGAACTTAAAGCTCCTTCAAGTTCTTCATCAATCGTTTCCGTTGAAACCTCAATACCAGTAAGACCCTCTTCCAGCTGTTCAACATATCGACCTAGTTGAGGAACTCTAAGCGAACGGTTAAGCTGCCTAAGAGATATAGCCAAACCTTTCATATCCTTCACTATACTCTGAACAGCATCCGTGTGCTCCATCTTAGCAATAATTCCCTTAAGTCTAGAATTAAGCCTTGCACAACCCAAAGCAAAACGCCTACTCCTTACAACATCCTGAGCAAAAACTTTTGCAGCTTCCATGTCCCCCTGTTCTACAGCCCTCCTAACCTCTTTCATCATCTTATTCTCATCCTTCTTCAACTTCATGCGTTGCCTCTCAATCCTACGCTCTATCAACCTAAGACGAATAATCCAATCCCGAGTACTACGACCACCCATCAACCAATTAACAAACTTACCGAAAACCAATGAAGATCACCAAACCCATGTTTATAATATTAGTATTGTTTAAAATATATTAAGGATTACCGTTTCTAAAAATATCTTTAATCCATCATATTTTTAAAGCCTTTATAATCTCTAAGGGAAAACCTTTTTGCGTAATCTTTTCACATTTAACAACTTTGAAACCAGCATATTCAACAAAGGGTTTTGCTTGAACTGAACGACAACCGCTTATCTTGTGAGAGAAAAAGCGGTATAAAAGTGATCAAAAAGCGTTGAAAATAGGGTTCCCGTAAGTCATGTTTACTAAAACCATGTGCCTCCCTTTTCGCAACACCCGATTAAACTCTTCTTTTAAAATTTTTGTCTTAAGCGTCTTAAACTTCTCCCTTTTTTCCTTCTCCTGAAAATCTTTCTATATCAATTCCTTTTTTGTTCCCTATTTTAGGGATGGGAAACTAATTTTAATGTTATTTTACATATTAATTTATGTGGTGGCTAGTAATGTCTAAAAGCAGTCAGAAAGAACTTTCAGCAATGCAGGAACTCTATCAGTATGCCATTTCTTATGCTAAGAAAGCTATTGAAAATGAGAAGAAAGGTCAGAAAAAAGCGGCTTTAGACAATTACATTAAGGCTGTGGAAATTCTTAACAAGATGATTAGATGGGCTCCAACACCTGAGCAAAAAGAGGCTTACTAC
>JAEOSI010000016.1 GCA_016840425.1 Candidatus Wukongarchaeum yapensis | reverse complement strand
GATGACTAGACCGTAAATAGCAATAGCTTCCATCATAACGATGAAGATCATGGATTTACCGAAAACTTCTGGTTTTTCTGTTATAGCTCCAATTGCCGCAGCAGAAGCATTACCCATTCCGACACCAGCACCTAGACCAGCAAGGCCTATGGCCAAACCTGCACCAATAGCTAAGTCACCCTGGTTTGTTAATTCAGTTGTTGTTCCTTCTTGGCCGTGTACCGCTAATGTGATCATAAGAACAACAAAGGTTACGAACCAGAGAAACAACACAAATTTCATCCAGTTTTTGATTTTCATGCTTTTACACCTCTTATTTTTAATTTATTCTTTGCATACAATTTTTTAAAAAAACTATTTTTTTCTGGTTTTTAACACTTTTATTTTTAGTTTACTTCTCGGTGAGATTTCATCTTCCATCTAAACCAAGCAGTATTAGATTAGACTTGATGACTTCAGAATCTAAGTTATTAACCTTGCCAACGAATAGTGTCATTATATCTTCGATTTCATAAAGCGATAGTTCTAGGAAACCGTAGACGCAGGCGATTGATAATGGGGACATGTAGAACGAGCTTTTGACCTTCTTTGCGATATAGCGTTTACTTAGTAGTTCGAACTCATATAGACCATCACGTTCATCACCTGAGACAATTTGCTCTGCTATGTGTCTATATGGGGTCCTTCCCAGTATGGTTAGGACCTCAGTTACTGTTTCTGTGGCAAGTATTGTACAAAAGTCATCACCTAAGGCAAAGTTTGCGGCGATTATATAGTCTGAAAAATCCATGCCAGTAAGGAGACATCGCATTATTATACTCATATTTACTAAGTCGATTTCTTCGCTTACTAAACGATATATTTGGAACCGGTCTGCACCGCCTGCCCCAGAACCAACGCCCCAATATTTTACCATATTTCTTAGATCGCCGTAGATAGTGGTGTCAATTACTGCTTCCATAAGGGAATATTCTTTCGTACGTTTGTAATCTTCGTAGACTCCTAGAAGCGCGTTTCTTAACCTTGTATCTCTTATTACTTCGATAGCTCGGGCAACTGATCCTAACTCTAAGAAACGCTCATAATATTCTGGAGGGTAGAATACGGGTATGAACAGCTTCTTTAGTTCTTCTGGAGGTTCTTCTCCTTCAGTTTCAGCAAGGTGAAGGATTCTTAATCCTTGTTTAATGTTTAGTGCTTCATATTTTTTGAACTCTAGGTTTACCAACCGCATAATGTCGGGGGGAATACATGTAGTGATAGTGTCTAACCTGTTGATCATTTCTTCTCTAGCGGCGTGTTCAAAGTCTACTATGGAGAACTCTGACCCGGAAAAACTTGCTGCAACGTTGTTATAACTTGTGTTTAGTAACACCTGTAGGAATGTAGTGGCATCACTTCTGAGGATGTCTTCAACTTGGCTTGGTGACAGCATCCTGCTTAGAATTCCTCTTGCCCGTGCATATATGTAGGGATATGCCCAAGGTGCCATAAATTCAAGCCTCCAAACAAC
Organism: Candidatus Wukongarchaeum yapensis; assembly: GCA_016840425.1. Taxonomy (GTDB): domain Archaea; phylum Asgardarchaeota; class Wukongarchaeia; order Wukongarchaeales; family Wukongarchaeaceae; genus Wukongarchaeum; species Wukongarchaeum yapensis. Next base: position 18,994 of record JAEOSI010000016.1, on the reverse strand, counting down.
ATACATAAAAGTATTATTCAATTAAAGAGTTAACAAAGGTTTAAGCGGTAGTCACTGTAGCAACAGGGGTTGCAACTGGTTTAACGGCGATTTCTGGGACTTCTGTATATATTCGCGTATAGGCGAAGGGTTCGAACTCGTGTCCTTCACCATAGTACCATTTACTGAACCATTCTACGTAGTGCAACCTGAGGGTGTGAATGAAGCTTAACAGACCCTCTAAGGGGATTACTATTAAGCAACCCATGATTATGCCGATGATTAATCCGTTGCTCTCACCGATTCCCATTGCTTCTCCCATGCCTTCTCCGAGGACATTGAAAAGTTGTGTTAAAACTCCGTGTACCATTAGTAGGGCAAGTATTCGCGCGTAACTTATAGTGTTTGATAAAAGAGCTAAGACGCGTTCTAAGACCTCCATTATGCCGTCTATGCCGTGTCTCGCAAATATGCCTGAAAGTATGATTAGGGGTAATAAAACAAGCCAAAAGACTTGTGGTCCGGGTATTGGTCCTAACGGTGAACCCCAGTCTCCGAATTCAGTTCCATATTGCCATACGAGACTGACTCCGCCTATATAGGCCCAGAGCAAGAAGAGCGGTAAAGCTTTGTGTTCAAAGTGTTCGTGGTTTCTTCCAGCAGTTATAAAGCTTATTGATAACCCGCTTATTATATGTATTATACCCACTACGAAGCTTAGTATTAAGAAAGCCATTACAGGCTCTTGCCCCTCAAAACCAAAAATATTTACTTCAGGGTTTTCTCCATGTGTCTCAGCACCTGGTGCTATTGCTAGACCTTCAAATGGGCTGAACCATAAGGCGTGTATTACATCTTCTCGACCGAATACGCTTCCAAAAACGAAGCCAAAAGTAACTGCAGATATCCCGCATAGGAGTATTAATTCTCCACCTTGTACTATGTAGTTTGCGAATTCTCCGCCCTGGAAACCTTTTCTTCTGAGTCTTGTGGCGTATATTCCAATTGCTATTATTATTATTCCGTGTCCTATATCGGCAAACATTAAGCCGAAGATTAGCGGAAATGTGAAAAGCATTATTGGTGTAGGGTTAAACTCCTTGTATCCAGGTAACCCGTAACTGTTTGTTATACCTTGAAAAGGTTCAGAGACTTTTCTTGAGGGTACATAGGTGGGGAAATGTTTCTTTTCGAAGGTTGGGACTGTAGATTCTAGTATTATTTTTCCGTCAGTTACTTCTTTTAGGACTTTTTGGAGATAGTCTGCTTTGTTTTTTGGAGTCCATGCCCAGAAAGTGAGCGAATATTCTGTTTCGCGGAATATTAAGCTTACGGCGAGACGTTCTACCTCTATTTCTACGGCTTCTTGTGCTGCTAAAAGTTCTTTTCCGTTTTGTTTCCAGTATTCTTTCCTTTCCTTTTCTAAGACCTCTAGTTTTTGCTCTAATGTTTCTCTTTCGTTTCTTAAAGTTTCTAAGGGAGATTCTTCAAGGTTTAATCTAAGGCTAGGTGGTAGTTCAAGTTCTTTAAAAGCATGTTCCCGGAGAACTGGTTTCACTTTTTCTACTTCAGATCTTAGGTAAGTTATTAAGATCACACTGTTTAACTCGTCAAGTTCAGCAATTTCTATGTAACATCTTTTATCAGTTGCTTCTTTTAAACTCCATTCCAAGCGATGTGCTAAGCTACTGTCTACTATTCCTACAGAAGCAGTAATGTATTCTCCTTCACTTTCATAGCTTGGTTGGTTTAATTTTACGTTATGTTGTCTACCAAGCATCATCATAGCAATCTCTGAGGAGTGGATTTGCCCAAAAACTTCTTCAGCTTTGACTATATCCTCAAGAATTCTTTTTGCTTTGCTGATTTCTTTGTCTAAACGCTTTGCAATTTCTTCGTGTTTTCCCAAGACTTCTTCTGCAAATTTTAGCGTTTTTTCTAAAGAATCTCCTTCGAGTTTAATCCGGTCTTCTCTGGAAACTTGGGGTTTTTCGTCGTCTGCGAGTAGCGTTCGGATGATGTAGGAAAGTCTTTCACGGGCATCGTAGACTTTTTTACGTTCTTCTGTAAGTTTGCGTGCACTCGTGTGTGCCTTTGCTTCTACATCTATGAATTCTGTAAGGCCGAGTTTTTGCAAATTTGAGATTACTGCTGGTTCATATATTTTTGGAAATGTACCTTTAAGTATGACCATTTGTTCTGGTATAAGCGTCAATTTCTGTGCACTCCTGTAACTTTTTAAAAGAAATTTTTAGAGTATTTAGAACATAATTTTTTAGGTTAAAATATTTTAGTCAAAGATCAAGATTTTTTAAACAAGTTTATTAATTTTTTGATATGTATTGGAGCGTAATTTTAATTTTTCTTGTTAAAAATTAAAAAACAAAAGACGATCATGCGCGGAGCAAGAAGACTTCTTTAAGACTTGTTTTTAAGTATCTTTTGCTTTCTCTTTTTAAGAGAGCGAAGTTTTGTTTAATAATGTTTTGTTTTGTAGGAGGGGGTTATTAGTTTTATTAGTTCGAGTAGGGTTGTTTTTCGTATTAGACTGCTTTTATCTTGTATTTTTTCTATTAAAAGAGAGGTAAGGTCTTGTTTTTCAACTATTGTAACAAGGGGAATAATTGTTCCTATGGCTTTAATTGCGTGGGCTTTTTCATTTTCATTTTTTTCTTTTTTGGCTTTTAATTTTATTATTTCGATAAGGGAGGGTTCTATCATGTCTGCAGGAAGGGCTTTTGATTTTATAAGGGCGATAAAGGCATTAAGAGCGCTAATTCTGACGGAGAGCACTGATTCTTCTTTCAAGGTGGTCTCGAAGAGGGATAGGGTAGATTTTACGAGGGAAGGATTGGCTTTTAAATATTCTTTTAAGGACTTATAAGCGCTTTCTCGCACTTGTTCTTCTCCGTCACCCATTGCCTGTACAAGAATAGCGTGTAAAAGTTTTAGTTTAGATAGGGAAGGAGAGATTTTTATTAGGTCACCGATGGTTTCTATAGCGGCTTTACGTACTTCAGAGCTTGGATCTTTTGTGGCTTGTTGCGTGGCAAGAGGTAAAAGGGTCTGTTCTATTATTTCTGGCCTATTTTTTGCGAGTTCAACTATTATTTTGACAGACTTTGCTCTTACTTCTTCGTCTTCATCTTTGTTAATATGGGCTAAAAGTATTGGAAGAATAAAGTTTTCGATTAACCATGAATCGATGAGGCTAAGTTTTACGAGAGCATATACTGCGTCTGTTTTTATTGTGCTTGCTTTCCCTTTTAGCGCTTGCTTTTTTAGTATTGAAAGAAGCTTTTCTTTAACATCTGTTTCCTCTTTTGTTATTTCTGTAAGGACATTTAAAACTTCAATTCTTGCTTTTTGATCTGGCTCTCTCGCCTCTAAGGCTTGGAAAAGAATTGGTAAAAATTGTGTTTTCGCGTTATTAATTTTTGCACAAATTAGTTCTTTTGCGGCGTTGTATGCAGTTTTTCGAATTTCTGAGTTTTTATCATTTAAGTTTTCTCCGATATAGTCTAAAAAAACAGGATTAATCGACGCAGGACTTATTGTTGGAAGCTCGCTTATAGCGTTTATGATTGATTGCCGGACTTTATTGTTTTTTTCTTTTGAACTTATGAGAGTTTTTAAAGCGGGTTTTAAGGTGTTTTCCACTAACTCTGGATAATTGATTGTAAGTTTTCTAATAGCGTATAATGCGTTACTTTTTGCCCATGGGTCGTTATCATTTACCGCAATGTCAAAGATTTGTGATAAAAGTTTTTCTTTAATAAGCTGGGGTCTTTCTTTTATTTCCTCTATGATCGCATAAAGTCCTATGTTTCTAATTTTTGGGCTTTTATCTGTGACTGCTTTTTGGAGGAAAGGTAGCAATACAGGCTTCAGACCTTCTTTTTTTATTTTTGCTATTTCAAGAATCGCATAAAAATTGTTTTGACGTATTTTTTCACGTTTTTCTTCACCAGTTTTTCTAAGTTCTTGGATAACTTTTTCAAAAATTTCCTGACCTTTATCACTCTGTTTTATTACCTCGATTATTGAGTCTACTGCCACTATTCTAACCTTTTCATTATCATCTTTTAAAGTAATTTCCAAAAGCGTTTCAAGGGCAGTTTCACCCAATTCTGGCCTCAGTATGATAAGCCCAGCAAGGGCATAAACTGCATTTCTTCGCACTACTTCTGTCTTATCTTTTATCGCTTCAAATAGGATTGATTCACCGGCAGCTAACAGTGTAGTGTGAATCCTTAAAAGTCGGCCTAATACGTTGATAGCTGTGGCACGGACATCTGAATCCTTATCTTTAGCTAACTCTGTTACCAATTTTAAAGACAAAGAGGGGCTTTTTTCCTCTTGGGAATTTGAGGCATTTTGATTTTCATTTTGGCTCATTAAAAACACTTTCAGGGTATATTTACATGTAAATGATTGTAGTATAATGTATTTCTAGTAAATGTATTTTAAACGTTTTAGTTCTTTGATTATTATTGAGACATTTTTTCCAAGGGTTAATTTGTGGGTTTCAATTCTTATGTGGTATTTTCTAGGTTCTTCGAAAGGTGTTTGGAGACCTGGCAGGTCGCTTATTTTTCCTTTTAAAGCCATTTTATATAGGTTTTTAGGGTCACGTTTCATGCATACTTCAAGGGGGCAATCACAATATACCTCAAGAAATTTCTTTATCCATTTTCTTGCTTTATCCCTATAAGCCCTTTTATGGGCTGTGGCTGCAAAAACCACATTTATACGGTTATCTACCAGAAGTTTCCCTATCCAAGCCATTACATTATAAAAATAATCTCTTTCTCTTTCAGTGTATTCAGGTTTAGGAGTTATAATTTTACGAAGTGAATCTGAATCAAGGATTTGAAGATGAATTTTCCTTCGTAAAAGCTCGTTCTTTAAAACTTTTGCGATGGTGGATTTTCCCGAGCCAGGTATGCCCGTAATCCAAACCGCGAAACCTTTTCTCCTAGCCACGAAAATTCACACACAATTTTAAAATATGATCGGTGTTAGTATTTTGATATTTTATTTTTTTAAGGGTTACGAGGGTTTTGTTTTTATAGGTGAGGTTTTTGGGTGCTATTAGGGTTTTAGGATTGGATATTGGGGGAGCGAACGTTAAAATGTCATTTGTTAGTTTTAATGAATGGCAGGATTTTGATGTTTTTTATAGTGGATCCTGGTATTTTCCTTTTTGGGTCAAGAAGCTATTATTTAGAGATTTTTTGGAAAACATTCGGAAAGGGATCGAGCTAAAGGAAGAATGGGAAGGTTTAGGAGTGACTTTGACTGCAGAGCTTGCTGATTGCTTTCAAACAAAAAGGGAAGGAGTTTTACAGATTGCTAGGAGAGTTTGTGAAGTCTTTGGAAAGGAGAAGGTGTTTTTCCTTACAGTTGATGGAAAAATGGTTTCCCTAAAAGAGCTTTTAAAGTATCCTCTTAAAGGAGCTGCTACTAATTGGATAGGCACGGCTTTTTTGATAGGAAGCCGTTTTCCAAACTGCATAATGATTGATGTGGGTAGTACGACTACAGATATAGTACCAATAGTTGAAAGTAAGCCGTTTACTAAGGGTAGAACTGATCCTGAAAGATTAGTGCGAGGGGAGCTTATTTATACAGGGGTTTTGAGGACTAATGTTGCTTCAATTGTTCAAAAAGTACCTACGTCTTGGGGGAAGTGTAGGGTGTCTTCAGAGCTTTTTGCGATTACAGGGGATATACACCTTGTGCTTGAAAATATAGAAGTTGGAGATTATAACGTTGATACTCCTGATGGAAAAAAACCGAGTTTTAATTCTGCTCTTACAAGAATTGCACGGGTTGTTTGTGCAGATAAAGAGATGCTAAGTAGGGATCAGATAGTTAACATAGCGCATTTTATTTATGAAAAACAACTTCAACAAATCGTTGAAGGATTAGAGCAAGTGATAGAAGAAAATAAAGATATTTTGGGAGTTTCCCCTAAAATAGTTTTTACGGGGTTTGGGGGGGAATTTTTGGGTAAAGAAGCGGCTAAATGCCTTGGTTTAAACGAGCTATATGATTTCTCTAACTTTATCAAAAAAGAGACAAATGTGGTTTCTACTAGTGTAGCAGCGGCTTGCATGGTTGGAGAACTACTAAAAAAGATAAAGAGGATAAAGAAGGCAGAAAGTTGAGAGACATGAGAAAAAGACTTATTGTTTTAAAGATAGGAGGAAGTCTTCTAAACTATTTGGAAGAACTTAAAAGTTTTTGTAAAACTTTATCAAAAATATCAGAAACCACTAAAATTTTAGTAGTACCTGGAGGAGGGATTTTTGCAAACACTGTTTGGGATCTCCAAAAAAAGATTAAATTTTCAGATGATACAGCACATTGGATGGCTATACTTGCCATGGACACTTATGCGTTTCTACTTAAGGACATGTTTAAAGGATCAAAAATCATATACTCTTTAGAAGAGTTTTCTTTTAGAGAGAAAGCGTTAATTTTTGCGCCCTTTAATCTGATGAAAGAAAGAGATCCCTTAGAACATTCTTGGCGGACTACAAGTGATTCTATTGCAGCATATGTTGCCCATCAAGTGGGAGCAGATTTATTAGTGTTAGTAAAAGATGTCGACGGCATAATTGGTACTGAAGGCAATGTCTACAAGGAGATACGAAGCGAAAAACTTTCGGGCGTAGGGGGATCATGTGTGGATGAAATGTTGCCCATTTTAATTAAAGAATATCAGCTTGAATGTTGGATAGTTAATGGAAGATATCCTAAAAGGTTAGAAAAATTAGTATCTGAAGGAGAAACTGTTGGAACAAAAATAGTCCCCTAAATAAAAAGTAAGTTGTCATTTAATGGTGGGTAAAGGGTGTTTTGGGTTTATTAATGATGCGAGTTCTTGGACTTTTTCTGGTTTTAATTTTGCAGTTCTAAGCCCTTTTTCACAAAGAGCACCTCTAACCCCAACGATGTCTACGGAAAGGTCATACAGTTTTGAAATGTCTTCTGCTTTTAAAGAGCCTGCTAAGGCTACCTTTAGACCGTAAGAACGGGCTCGATCTACGAAAAACCTTAGTTCATTTAAAGAAATAAAGTCGAAAAGACCGCCTTTATTTTTTTGAATTGTATCAAGCATTACGACTTCACAGTCAGAGAAACGCCCTACTTCTGGAATTGATAGGGGAGGTACCGCGCCGATATGTGCTGCATCTGCGTAGCCTGCAACAACTAGTTTAGAGGAGAAGCCTAACTCGTTTAAGCTTTTTTTTGCTTGCTTCATCATGTAAATTGCTTCTTTTTCATTTTTGACCCCAAACAAACCTACTTTAACATAATCAGCTCCTGCAACAGCAGCACCCACACAAGCTAAAGAGATAGTGCCTGGCAAATTCGGAGCGTCACCTACAGCAGCGCTAACCTCAAAACCGTTCTTGAAAACCATTTTTAGCGAGAAAATTTCACGTATGACTTGGGGAAAGTTTGCGCCTAATGATCCTTCATCCGGATTTTTAACATCAATTATATGAGCTCCACCGATTATTGCAGCTTTAGCTTCTTCTACGTTGACAACTGACGCAAGAAGCTTCATTCAACCACGCCACATAGTTCTTTATTCTTCGTCTATTTGTGATTCATAGGCTGCTTTTTCTTCAGCCTCTACCTGAACCCTATCCCGTTCAATTTCTTCCCTAGCACGGCGCATAAGTCGCGTGACATATCCAGTAACGCGATTACGGACATGCTTACTATTAATATCAGTAAGCTCCATTACAGGAGCCTTGTTTTCATCAAAATTTATACTGAATCTGTCAGAATGCATGTTGACTAGCTCACGAGCAGTGGCTTTGATGTAGCTTAATCTTACTTTACCCATAATCATCTTACCTCTGAAATAAACACAGTTCTTATCAAAAACTGGATAATTGCGTCATTATAAACATAAATGGAACGCTAATTTTATGTAATTGTCATATAACTTTTTCAATGTTTTGATTTTTAATCTCTTACAACACATTTTTAAATTATTAACAAATGTTCTACTGGCTAAAAACTCATAATTTTTAAATTTTTATATCTTGTGTATTTAAGAAGTGAGGGATAGTAAGTTTTTTAGGGAGCAAAGAAGTATCAGACTTATATTTTTATATTAAGAACTACACCCTATTCCCTACACACTCCGAGTTTAGTAAAGGCGCAATTTGTAGGATAATTCCCAGTATTAAAGAGATTTGGGACGTGGTTTAAATTGAAAAAAATAGAAAACGAGGATCTTGATCTCCAAGAGAGTGTGAATATACATAGAATAGCTTTTGAGATATATGAAGGAGGGGAGGCGGAAGCCGAGCTTGTTCGGCATAAAGCACCCCGTACCATTGAAACCATTATAAGAGTTTTGCCTGTTCGGGTACGCGCCCTCATCTACCTGCAGGCGCAAGTTTATTTCACTCTTCCAGTATCTATAGGTTTAGAAAAACCTACTCGAACGATCGAGACTGGAGACGTGGCGTTTTGGCCACAAGGCAATGCTATGTGTATCTTTTTCAAAAAAATAGAGCCAGCGGGAGCAGTTAATCTTTTAGGAAAAGTGACAAAGGGTTTAGAATTGTTTGAAAAGGTAAAACTGGGAACAAACATAACAGTATCACTCATAGATTGAAAAGTGGGTTAACAAACGTTTTTGAGAATTTGATTGGAAAAGGGGCTAAATTGTTTATATTTTTGCATCAACTGTCGCGCTAATTAAAGAATTGTTATCCTTTTCTAAGAGGAATAGGAGTAGGTTTCTTACTGTGGGCACTATTATACCATTGTCTACCATTTCGTTCCAGATTTTTGCAAGATAGTGGAGTCTGCGTAGTTCTCTTACTGTATCAATGCCTAATTTTTCTACATCTTTTTTAAGGAACGTTCTTTTTGATGCAGGAGATAATAGCCCTTTACATGAGTTTTTAAGCAGTTTTGCGCTTTCTGCGACACCTACCTTTAAGACCCCTTTTTCATCTAAAGAAAACGTGAGAGGGTAATTTTCACATGCTCTAGGGCGTATGGGATAGATGAGGCAGGAATTCCCTTTTAAAAAAATACATTCGCTGCTGTTAGGTTTTTTTAGCAAGCCTATATAGGCGAGACCTCTTAAAGTTTTAAAAGCAGGTACTTTCATCTTTTCTTTTAAAAGAAGGCTGTGTTTTTCATTTTTGGGTTGATAAAAAGCTATGAACTCTAGTAATTTTTCGATAGATCCCAAGTATTCGTACAATTTTTGAAGATCTTTATGGGTACAAGTAACTAATATTTTTTCCGAGGAACAGCATTTAGCACATCTTTTACATTCAAAAAAGTAGACTTTTTTGAGTAAATTTTTTTTATCTTTTCGCTCCCTTTTTTTCAAATTTATGCCTCTTTAACTACGTTTTAACTAACGTTTTGTTGGTTTTCACTTATAAATTCTGTTAAACGTTTTAATCCTTCTTTTATTTGCTCTGATGAAGTAGCAAAGGAAAGTCTCACGTGATGTTCTCCTCCAGGGCCAAAAGGATTTCCAGAAATAACGCTGACTTTTTTTGTTTTAAGGAGATTATAAGCGAAGGCGGAAGAATCCATTTTTGGGTTTTTTATGTGTGGGAAAGCGTAAAAGGCTCCGTTCGGGATCGTACATTCGATTTCAGGTATTTTGTCAAGGATTTCCATCATCATGTCACGTCTTTGTTTAAAGATATTTCTCATTTTTTCCACTTCTTCATAGGCTTGATTTAAAGCGACTATCCCTGCTTTTTGCACAAAACTTGTGGGATGGGTTGTTGAGTTTTGCTGAAATTTGTCTACTAGGTCTATTAGTTTTTTTGAGCCGATGACATATCCTAAGCGCCATCCAGTCATAGAATAAGTTTTCGAAAAACCATCAATAATAATTAAATTATCGTGGAGATCTTCACAACAAAGCATGGTTTTTGGCTTTTTTTCAGTATAGTAAAGCTCACGATAGGTTTCGTCACTTAATAAAAATAGATCCTCATCGAGTACTATGTCGTGAAGAAATTTTTGTTCTTCTTCGGTTAGTATATTTCCAGTGGGATTACAAGGGTAATCTATAAGGATCATTTTAGTTTTATAGTTTAAATTTTCCAATATTTTGTCTTCATTAATCATTTTTGTATTAGGGGATGTTATTGGGACTTGGATTCCTCCAGCCATCTGTATCATGGAGAAGTAGCTGACCCAATTGGGAGTTGGTATTATTACTTGATCTCCAGGCTCAATTGTGGCAAAAAGACTGGATAAAACGGCAAATTTTGCCCCAGGAGTAACTATTATGTTTTTTTCAGGATCTATTTCGACATCTTCCTTATCAAAACGTTTCGCAATAGCTTCTCTTAAGTCAATAATTCCCCTGCTCGAGGTGTAGAATGTGAAACCCTCCTTTATTGCTTTGATTGCTGCATTCTTTATGACTTCTGGAGTATCAAAGTCAGGTTGACCTGCATCAAGCCTTATAACTTTTATTCCTTGGCGTTCTAATTGAAATACTAATTGAGCAGTTTTAAGGGTCGCAGAAGGAGGAACAGCCTCCATATGTTTGGAAAAATACACCATCTTCAAAACACCATCTTCAAAAATTAAAAAAAGAAGTAATTGAGCTTTATTAAATGATTTTACAATAGATTTAATTTATTCTAGAGACAGTATTTTGCCGTCTTGTATTATGATTTTTGTTGAGCCATCTATGTATTTTACTTCCAAGGTTATTCCAGGGGCTGTTACGAAATCCCAATGCATGATCGACCTTGAGGTACCACCAAAACTATAGTTATCGCCGAAGGCTACGTGTACAGTGCCTGTAACTTTTTCGTCAGTTAGGATGTAACCTATGGCTTTATCTATTGAAGGGTTGCATCCTATCCCGAGTTCGCCAACGTTTAGAGTTCTGATTTCTTTTTCTGTTTTCTTGTCGATTTCTAAGGCTTGGTTGAATGATTGTATTATAGTTTCTTTATCGTCGGCATCGATCTTTTCAAGGATGAGTTTTCCGTTTTCGTAGTGGAGGGTAATATCGTGGATGATTTTGTTATTAAAACGATCGATGGTTATGGGGCAGTAGATAGTTCCTTCACAACGTTCTTCTTCACAGCCGACGAACACTTCTCCTGCGGGTAAGTTATTACCCAGATCGTTCATTTCGATATCTTTGTCGGAGATGAAACCGTCATCCTCATTTATTCTTCGGCCTTTTACACCGATAGTGAAGTCGGAACCTTGAGGATCTGTGATGTGAACGGTGTCTGCATTTTTCAACCCTTCGGATATGGCGTTACATCGTCTCATTAGCCCTTTCAGGGGAACCATCATGCCGCCGATAATTAGTTCTTTTAGGGTTTCTGAGTCTATGCTAAAGAACTTTGCAGCTTCTTCTGTGGGCCAACCTACGTAGCACCAACGCTTACCTTTTTCACCATTTCCATAGACTGCTTTTTTTATGGGTACTGATGCTTCTGCTCTGGCTTCTAGTTTTTCTCGTGGAAATCGTAGTTGAATGGCAGGGTCTTTGAAGGGTTCGATGTTGATGAGGGCATCACACGCCTTTACTAGGGCGAGGTAATGTTTTGGAGTAACTTTAAAGGTTTCAACCGGTATTTCGACATAAACACGCTCTGAAAAATTATCGCTTGCGGATACTATAAGGGGGTGAGTGTTTTTTTTATAGCAGTTTATTGCGATCTCTTCTAAAAGTTCTTGGGAGTGAGTACCGCCTCGGATGAGGACTGCTTCGTTTGTTTTAAGGTTCATTCCTTCTACAATATTTATCGCGCATTTTTCCATTTCTTCTTTGAGAATGATCAAGTTTTATCCCTACTTTAGAAATTTTTACTGGATAAAAGGGTGTTTTACGTTTAAAACGTTTTCATCTTTCTAGAGGGTTATGATAATGGGAGGAATGGAGGTTGAGAGTAGAGCGAAACATTAGGCGTAGAAGAAAAACTAATTAGGTAAATTCTCCATAAATTTATTATGGTTCTTGACAGTTTTTGGGAGTTATAGCCGTTTTTATTTTTTAAAGCTAGGAAGCAAGGGTAGAGGTGGTTAAAACGGGTTTATTATTTTTGCTAGGTGAGACTTTATTTCTTCTCGCGATTATATCGTTTGCTGCAGATTTTTTATCCAAATCTGCTGAGGTTTTAGAGAAAAAATTTGGAGCGAGTTTTGTGGGGTCGGTGTTGCTTGGCTTTGTTACAACGCTTCCAGAGCTTGTTTTTGTAGTTGTTGCTGTTTTGGCTTTGGAAAATTATGTGGCTCTTGGAAGTGCTATTGGGGGCAATATCCTCCTTTTTACGATAGGTTATGGTATGGTTATTTTGTTAGCTTACGTTTATCATAAGCGTTTAATCACATTGTCACCTACTTTAAGGGATGATTTATGGTATCTTTTGATAGCCTCTCTTTTTATTTTACTTGCAGCTGCAGACGGGGAGTTCCAGTTATGGGAAGGCTTAGTTTTGTGGGTGATATATGTTATTTTTATTATTGATCAGTTTTATGAATCGAGGGAAGTTATGGCTACTAACGTTGAAAAAACTGAACCTATAACGAGCAAAGAGAAGAAAGTAAGCCTGTCTTTCTTAGTAGTGGGCAGTGTTTTACTTCTTCTTGCTGCAGAGCCTTTCGTACACACCATCGTTGATTTAAGTGAAGAGATAGGAGTATCTGCGCTTTTCTTGGCATTAGTAATTAGTCCCTTTGCCAGTGAAATGCTGGAAAAAATATCTGCGTTCTTATTAACAAAGAAAAGCATGGAAGGGGCCGAGATAGCGATAGCGAATTTTATAGGCAGCAAGGTCCAGAACAATTCATTACTATTCGGGGTAATGATTGTAATTGCCTGCACGGCAGGAGAACCTTTCAAAATAGGCGATGAAGTTATTAATCTACTCTTGATGGTGGTTACTACTATCGTGGGGGTAAAGATAACATTTGATTTGGAACTTTGTCCAAAAGAAGGAGTTTTAGCGGTTCTCCTTTACGTTTTAGTCGTCATTGCCTTATTCAAGATAGGATAAAGGCTTTCAAACTTTCATTTTCTTATTTTTTCTCTCAAAAGACTTATAAACGAAAAATTGGATGAAGAAAAAAGAAAATAGTTTTTGTTTTTTAAATCTTTAAAATTGTTTTTGGAGGAAGGTTTTTTGGCTTTTCCTTCGGAGAATGAAAAAAAAGAAAATATTCGTAAAACTGTTCGTGTTTCAGAAGCGGGAGTAATGATTCCAAGAAGTATTCTTGAGGAATTGGGGATTTTGAATATAGAGGTTATTGAGGGATGGAAGATACTTTTGATAAAAGAAAAAAATTTGACCCAGAAAGTGAAAGGCTTACTTTCAAACTCAAAAATCGCAGTTAACCCCGATATTTTAGGATAATAGATAGCAATTTTTTGGTGTTTTAAATGGGCGAGCTTTCTAGTTTTGAAGAAGATGAACTGATTTTTATTGATTCTAATATTTTTCTACATAATTTTCGTTCTCATGAAGATTTTGGGGAAGCTTCAACAGCTTTTTTAGAGCTGGTTGAAAGGGGAGAAGTACGAAGCGCGATAGACACCGCCGTAGTCTATGAAGTTTCAGAGATTATCCTTTTAGAAAAGGGGTCAGAAATTTTAGACACAGGGGATCTTAGCGTGATTAAAAACAGGTTAAAAATGGACGAGGAAGTTTCGAAAAAAGCTTATGAAGCGGTTCAGGTTTTTTATGATTATGTTGAAGCTTTGCATGTTATGGGAATGGTGGTTTTACCCATAGATTGGGGTATATTAAAAAATGTTCCTAGCATTGGAGTAGAACACAATTTATCTCCGAGAGTAGCGCTACATGCTAGGACTTGCTGGAAATATGAAATTAGAAATATAGCGACAAGCGACACTAAATTTGAAAAGATTTCATGGCTTAAGGTTTGGAAACCCTGAGACAAATAATGGGGGGGATATTTAAGGTTTTTAGTTTAATGGTTGAGTCGGGGTTATTTTTTATCCTGAAATTGTGAGGTTTTTCACCGCTATTGTTGGGATTTTTCCGTTTTGGGTGAGTATTGGGTCGTTTCCTATTGCTTGAATGTTTTTTAGGGTTTGGAAGAAGTTTCCTGCGATAGTTATTGTGTTTAGGGAGTGTTTTATTTCGCCTTTTTCTATGAGGAAGGCTGTGGGGGCTACTATGGAGAAATCTCCAGTAATAATGTTTGCGTGGCCTAGTCCCATGACATATTCTCTTATGAGAACGCCTTTTTCTACTTCTGAGACCATTTCTTCTAAGTTTTTGTTTCCTCGGATTGTGAGGTTTATAGGAGCGGTTCTTGGTAAGCCTTGAAACCCGCTTCTTATGGCGTTTCCTGTTGATTCTACGTTATCAATATAGGCGGTATAACTTGTGTATAGATAGTTTTTTAATACTCCTTCTTTAATTATGGGTTTTTGGAGAACATCTATTCCTTCATGATCGCATTTTATCGTTTTTATACCTTCGTGAAGTTGAGGATCGTCATGGATTGTGAGATCCTTTGAAGCGACTTGTTTGCCTAATTTGTTTGCGAAAAAACTTCTTTTTTCTTGTACTGCCAAAGCGCTTACTGAATATCCAAGAAACTCTGAAAAAAGCTCGTCTACTATCTTATTTTCAAAAATAACAGTGCCTTCAAAGGTGGATTCTAAAGGTTTTGACCCTAAATAACCTATAACATTTTTTGCAAGATTTTCTCCAACGCCTTCGAAATCACGATGCTCCCGAGAGACAACTAACTCGTAACCAAGTTTTACTTCTCCATTGTTTTCCGCTTTTAAATAGATACCAGCACCAATACCCGTATTCTTATCTCCTGAGCCTACTCCCCGCGAGTTCACCACGCCAAAAGTGCCATAATCTAAACCTGAAAAACCGTAAACGTAACTAACTCTTTTATCGGTTTGCATCGCTTCCTGCACAATTTTTGCTGATTCTTCCATTAGACTTGCTGAATCCACCTTCATAATAGTTTCATCAAAAATTCCCGACCTAGTGCCCCGCTTTACGGGATCTGGAAGTTGCTGGAATTTCGGGTCTTCGGGAGCTATTTTGGCTAAACTTAACGCTTTTGAAATCACTTCATCAGCCTGTTTCTCATCGAGAGAAGAAACTGATGCAAAACCTACGCTTTTACCTATTACTACACGCACCCCAAGTCCTTCATCTACACCCTCCCTTGTCGTCAAAATTCCACCCTGTATTTGGCATTCAACGGTTGTATCACTTGAAACAAAGGCTTCTGCTTCATCGGCTCCCCGCGCAACTGCTTTTTTAACAATGGTATCTGCAAAAGATAAAAGTTCATCCACATCAACCATTTTCCCTACCATTTTTACTCACCAACCATTACCTCAATCACATTTCTCCTCCAAACTGTACGCCATCACCGCCTAAAAGGAGTTTTGGACCGCCGTCTGCGAGAAATAAAGGACCTTGTCCGCCTTTACCGCACCCACCAAAATATCCGCCGTGAAGCTCGAAATCGCGAGTAGCCCCTTCCACTTTTTTTAGAAAATCTAAAATGTTCCCGGTAATAGCGACATCTCGTAAAGGCTCCACAATTTCGCCTTTTCTTACAAGATAGCCTCTCATCGCTTTAAACATGAAATTACCGTCAAAGTTAGCTTGGCCGCCAAAAGTATCGATAGCATAAATCCCATCTCTAAGAAGTTCCAGTGCCTCTTCAAAAGACATATCCCCAGGAGTAAAGTAGGTGTTCCGCATACGCACTATCGGTTCAAAGCGAAAATCAAGCGCTCTAGCATTACCTGTAGGCTTACTACCCATATATTTCGCGGTTCCTCTAGAATTTAGACTACTTGAAAAGACGCCTTTATCTAACATAACTACTTTTTCTGCTCTGACGCCTTCATCATCATGTGGACACCACCATCCCCGATAAATATCAGCATTATCTCCCTCATAAACACCTTCATCTACAACAGTAACATTTTCCGAGCCTAGCTTTTCCCCCATCCTATCTTTTAGGACCACGGCCCCGCTTATCATAAGGTCTGCCTCGGTTTGATGACCGAAAGATTCGTGGGCTAAAACGCCAGTAAGCTTGTTATCGGCAAGTGCTCTTTGTCTTCCCGCAGGCACCTTCTTAGCTACAAGCTTTTCTGCAGCCCATTTTGCAGCATTCTCCCCCAGCTGCTCAGGAGAAAAATGCCCTTCAAAGATTTCCAAGCCAATAGAGCCACCATGACGGTCCCAAGCATCTGCAAGAACTTCTCCTTCCTTTGAAATAACCATACAAACAATCTCCACGGTCCAAGGATCCCATTTCACCCTAGTGCCCTCAGAATTTGCCACGATTTTTGCACCATATGCTTCACCATATCTTACGATGATGGAGGCTACACTTTTACCATAATCTTTAGCCGATTCATAGGCTCGCATCACCATCTCCCTCTTATCTTCAAAAGAAACATTTTTGGGATGCTGCTTGATCGGGGGGATATGGGGGTTATCCACAACAGGCTCAGAATCTGCAAAAGGAAGCCTTAAAGCGGTTATTTTATCCCCAACTTTAGCCGCCTGGAAAGCTTTCTCAACAACCTTTTCCACAGAATCTTTTTTCAACCGCGTAGTAAAAGCAAACCCTGAAACTCCATTGTAAATAACTCGCACAGCAAGACCAATATCACGCAAAGCTTTACTCTCTTTAACCTCACCCTTTTCCAATCGAATCTCACCTACGGAACCATCCTCTAAACGCACCTCAATAAAAGGCACCCCTATCTTCGCCCCATACCCCAAAGCCAAATCCACGAACTCTTCTAACTCACTTAACTCCAAAACAATCACGACACCTTAAACACTCATCACGTCCCACAATATAAACAAAAACTTAGTAAGAATTTGTTTATTTTAATATTTTTAAATAAAAAAAAAGAGAAAAAGAGGCTAAGATGCACCTTGAAAGGATTAATTCTAGCAGCAGGAAAAGGTAAAAGAATGGAACCAATCACTCTAAAAATTCCAAAACCCCTCCTTATGCTTCCAGGAGGTACTTTGATAAAACATCAGATAAAAGCATTAATGGATGCTGATATAAACGAGATAATAATTGTAACCCACCATCTCGCTACAAAAATTAAACAATACCTCGAAAAACACCTGCGATCACACGATGTAAAAATAAGAATCATATACCAAAAAACTCTTCAAGGAACAGTTTCAGCAATCCTTACAGCAGAACCTTTCCTCGAAGAAAAATTTCTCGTTTTGCATTGTGACAACTTTTTCTCATGTAGACTTAAACCCCTTATAGAAGATTTTGAGCCTCCTATTATAACCCTTTATGTGGAGAAAAAAGACAACAAAAAACATGATACAAAGACGAGAATAGTAAGAGTACAACTCGATGGAAAGGGATTTATAACAAAAATATTTGCTTCCCCAACCAAAACCCAGAAAAAGGATTTTGAAAAAAGATTTGTAACTACTGGCGCGTACATTATATCAAAAAAGACGATACCATATCTTAAAAAAACCCCTTTAACCCCTCAAGGGGAACGAGATATCTCAGATACACTCAAAATACTTATAAAAGAAAAAAAACCAGTTAGGGGAACCATTCTTAACAATTTTGGATGGCGAGAAAATATCAATACGATTGACGACCTACTTACGACAAACCGAAAAATTTTGGAAAGATGGAAACTTCAAGAATTTATTATCCCAAACCAAGGGACCTTTATCAAAGAAGGCATAACACAGAGTTTTCAGGAAAATACAACAGTAATAGGACCCTCTTGGATAGGTGAAAACGTTCGTTTTAAAAACTCTATCATAGGACCTTTTTGCACAATCGGAGCTCACGCCCAAGTAGCCCATTCAGAGGTTAAACATGCAATTATCCACCCAACAACAACGTTAAGAGAAGTAAAAGCTTTTCATGCTTACCTCTTCTAAAAAAAGACACAATAAGAAAACAACACAGATTAAAACTTCCTAAAAAAAATTAAGAAACTAAAATGAAAAGATATAAAAAACTGCCAAAAGCACACAAAACAATCTAAATTAAATTTGAAAGTAAATTGGTGAAAAAAAATGGGGAAAGAGACTTCTTTTCTTTTACAAGCAGCAGATATTATGAACCAAAATGTGCCATTAATAGAAAGGGATATGCCCTTATCACATCTTATAAACGCGCTTTTAAAAACAAAGGAGAAAAACGCAATAATAATTGATAGGGATGAGAAGGTTATTGGGCTAATCACGCCAAAAATCTTTTTTAAGAATGCGCTAAACCTCGGGCATTTTTGGAAAGAGGGAGGGTCTATGCTCCCTTCAAAGTATGTTGAATTAATAGCGGAAAAGGTACCAAAGATCCGCCCACAAACCCGCCTAATAGATGTTGTTAAAATACTTTCATCAAAAACCCCATTTATAGACGGGTTGCTAGTGGAAGAAAAAGAGGAAATTTTAGGAATAATTACAGCGGGAGATATCTTGTGGGCCTTTTTGGATGATCCTTTAATTTCGACTCCTCTGAAAAATATTTTACCAAAAGAAGCGGAAAAAAGAATAACTCAAAAATATTCAACTATATCCCATATTATACAGACTGCTCAAGAACTTGATACAGATTGTCTCGTTGTTTTTGAAGCTAAAAACGAGCCTTGGGGACTGATAACGGCTAGTAACATGCTTTTCGAAATTGAGACCATAGCTAAATCGACGCTAAAAAAAGAGCGCGTAATAGTCCCAATAAGAGATGTAGAAAGAACAGAAGAGATACACACAAAAATACAGGTAAAGGAGACAATAACACCCCTTGCAGAAGATATGGCAACACCCATTCCTAAGATATTTACCCAAAACAAAAACACAAAAAAAGTAATAAAAACAATGTTTTCAGAAGGTTTAGACGGACTTCCCATCATGAACGAAAACAAAGAAAAACTTCTAGGAGCATTAATTAAAAAAGACGTAATAAGATATTTGGCAAAACAAAGAGGAAAACATCCAGAATA
>JAEOSI010000139.1 GCA_016840425.1 Candidatus Wukongarchaeum yapensis | reverse complement strand
AAAAAAAGATAAAACCAAACTTTTTCAAAAAAGAAAAAGGAAAAAAACCAAAAAATTCTATCAATTTATCAACATGTTAACTTATAAGTCAGGTAGTAGGTCGGAAACTTTTGTCCTGTATCTGTCCCTTAGTTCTTGCTTCTTACCCTCATTCCAAGCGTGAACGGCCTGATAATAGCCAGTTATCCTGCTGTACGAGGTTATATCTCTTGACTTACAATTGAAACATGTTTCAATCCATCCTGAATAAACTTGGCTACAGTTATTACAGACACTGATATCTTTGGTGTGACTGAAGTAACCTATCCATGTTTGATTAGCAATTTTTTCGTTTAACTTGGCTAAAGCGTCCGGATTCGGGTAAGCTTCGCCCAACCATGCGTGAAAAATGTTTCCTCCACTAAGGGCTGGAAAGAATTTTTGCTCAATATTCATCCGCTTAAACAAGGGCACTGGAGCACTATGATTTACCATACAACCATTGGTATAGTAAACGGGGAGATCCCTTGAAACTTGTATTTTTTCACGCCAACCATTTAAGTCTCCCTTAACATATTTAT
The DNA here is from genome assembly GCA_016840425.1 of Candidatus Wukongarchaeum yapensis. Classification (GTDB taxonomy): domain Archaea; phylum Asgardarchaeota; class Wukongarchaeia; order Wukongarchaeales; family Wukongarchaeaceae; genus Wukongarchaeum; species Wukongarchaeum yapensis. Next base: position 5,633 of record JAEOSI010000139.1, on the reverse strand, counting down.
GCGCTATTTCTGGGTAGTGAATTAGGTCAGCAACAGCAAGCCTTTGAGCAGCACTTTCTGCGGGAGTTCTGGAGACGGCAAAAGAAACACCCGTTTCCTCCTCAAACTCTTGTGCTATTTTCCCCATCTCAATAACAATTTTTATAGCAAACCTTAAAGCGTCAGCACTCTCATGAAGCTCTTCTCCCATATGATGCTGTACAAGCTCATTCATTCCAATTGTACCTATAGTGGAAGCCAATCCTTCAAGATTCACGGCTGGAGGAGCACCATTAGGCCGCTGAGTAGCAAAAGGTATCAACCCGTTTTCTGCCTGAGTGAATATGAGACTTCTTTTAAGCAAGTGAATCTCCTTTGCAATTTCCATACGCTCCCTAAGTTTTTCAAAAAGAAGGTCATCATTTCCATTAGCTTCGAAAGCAAGCCTTGGCATGTTAATGGTTACAACTTGCATGCCACCCATTGAAAAATGGTCTCCATCATTAAAATAGAGCCTATCTTCGAAACCCTCACTATTAGGCCCCTCTGAGAAATTATAAGCACAACACTGATAACAAGAAACCCCATCCTCTCCACCACGATATTCCGGTATCATATTATCATAGTAACTAGTGCCATACTTTGCACTAAGTTCTGCAGCAAGATCCAAGACCTCTTTATACTCTGGTTTCTTGAAATAATAGGGTCTTAAGGCAATCTCTGGCTTTGGGAAGGGAAACATTTTCCCCCGATAATCACCCTTAAGATACTCCTCTAAGAGAGCTTTTGCAAAAAGATTTGTTTCTTCTTCAAAATCTCCATAGGTCTCAGAACCAACCTTTCCCGCTTTTACGATAGGTACGTCTCTCCATATCTTCGGAACGCCACTCTCAATCTGTATAGAACTAAAAACAAGCTGACCGCCCCTTGCTACGTAGCTCTCTGACAACTCGAAAAGCAACATTTGTGAGAGTTGTCTTATGCGTTTATAGTTTAGTCCAGAGAGGTATGGAGCAACGAGGTATGTGAAGCCATATAGGCCTTGGCCTCCTGCGAAATTGGTTTGTGCGCTTGCTAGTACTTTTACTGCGTGGAGGATGGCTACTTCTGCGTGTTTTGCTGGTCCGGCTACGCTTGTTTGAACGCCTCTTCCGTCTGAGAGGAGACCGTAGCGGAAGAAGTATCTTAGGTCGTGGTCTTGGCAAAAAGGCCTTGTTCCAAAATATTCTAGGTCGTGGATATGGATGTCTCCTTTGAGATGGGCGTCTGCTAATCTGGGTGGTATTAGGAGGAAATAGGCTTCTTTTGAGAGCATGTCTGCTTTCTTTTTGTGTATGCTTTCAGGGTTTGGTTGGAGGTTAGCGTTTTCTCTTGCTTCATATCCGGCGCTTTTATCCATGAGGTATAGTTCGTGGAGAGGTACACCTACCCTAGTTATGCAGTTTCTGTACCATGCATATTTTTTGTCTTCGCTGCTTTTTTCTAGGAGTTTCACACAGACAAGCTCCCGAATTAGTGGGCCTGATAAGAACTCTAATTTTAATCTTTTAATTTCTTCTTTCACGTCACCTGCTACTTCTTTGGCCTCTTTTCTAGTTATAGGAGCGCACCCGTAAATTTCTTCTGCAAGACTTGTTTCTCGGAGAAGTGATTCCACGATAAACTTTTCATCGAAAGGCAGTATTTGGCCGTCACTTCTCCTAACTTTTGGTAACAGTTCTAAAGCCCCTTCCCTTTCTTTAGACGCAAGCAAGGTCATAATATCCAACTTCCTTATTAATAAATTCTTGGGCAAAATGCTTTTTTTATCTTTTTTATAAAGAACTTATATTTTATTTATATTTTATTTAAAGGCTTATATATTTATTTAAGAATTATCCAAGTATCATCTTTTAAAAATACCACAGAGAGTAATTTTAGATTAAAAACAATTTTTTTCCAATCAGTTTCATAAAAAACCATTGTTTAAAGTAGCTATGATAAAAAACGGTCTTGATAACCCTCAATTCGCTTTTTTAGCTTATTTTTCAGCAAATTTTCTTGTAAGTATTTTTCTTATTATTTTTGCTGTTTTCGGTCCAATACCTCTCGCCTTTTGGAGCATTTCCTCATCTGCATTGAATACATCGAGGGGGGTTCCAAACGTTTCTAAAAGTCTTGTAGCAAGGACGGAATCAATGTTCGGCAAACCAGCAACCAAAAATTTTTGCTTTTCATCCTCATCGACAGCAGGTTTTTCATGCCTCATAATAATAGTTCTTTCCTTCTCCAGCTGCTCTCTTCTTGCTATGGTACTAATTATAAGGGCTGATTCTTCTCCACTCTTTGACCAAAGTATGGGAATTCCAAAGTCTATTGCAATGCTTGCTATTGCACCATATATTGCTTGGGGATTTATGGCTTTTTTAGAATAAAGTTCTTCGCCTTCAAGGAGAAGAATGGGTTTTGAAAAGCTATTTTTTAGGTCAATTATTTGCTGGAATAACCTACCATCGGTTATAGAGTTTAAAAAATCTCCTACTTCTTTTCTTTCGATGGCGACACGGTCAGAAACAACATAATCTCCTACACTCAAGCGTTTTACTTGAATTTTTAAATCTAAACGGGCTAAAGCTTTGGCCACTGTAGAAGAGAGTTCTTGAGTGTCAATGATAACCCCTACCTCCTTCTCCCCCTCTTCTACTTTTTCTTTTTCTTCTGCTTTTTGATTATTTGTAATATGTCCTAATTGTTCTGGAAGTTTTTCTGTTTCTTTGCTTGAAACTGATTCCATTATTTTTACTGGTTTCTCTTCTTCTTTTTCAAGGAATTCTTCTAAAGATTTTTGTTTCTTTTCGGCAAGTTCTTTGTTCATTTTTTGAAGGGTTTTTAGAATGGCGTTCATTTTCGCTTCTCTACGTTTGCTAACCCAATAATATGCTTCGTCTCTTGTGTCTTTTGCGATAAGGATTATCACCTTGCCTGCCTGAACTCTTCCAGTTCTACCGCGTCGTTGGATAGCGCGTATGGCGCTGGGAACACTGTCATACATTATAACGAGGTCGCATTGGGGTATATCAAGTCCTTCTTCAGCAACGCTTGTAGCTACAAGGGCGCTAATTTTTCCTTGTTTAAAATTCTCCAAAATCTCTTTTTGCTCCTTTTGGGTAAGTCCTTTCTCATTTTCCCTCTTAGCTTGTCCTAGGAATCGGCTTGCAGAAACTTCTTCTTCAATCAAGATTTTCTCGATAACGGAAACGGTTGAACGAAGTTGGCAAAAAATCAGAACCCGGGAGGTAGAAGAACTCTTAAGGGTTTTTTTCACTATTTCTATAACCTTGTTCACTTTTGGGTGTAGAACTTTTTCTTTTTCAAGTTCTCCTGCAAGAAATACGGCTTCCTTGACTTCATGTTCATTTACAAGCTGTTTTAAACCCCGTGAAGAACCCTTTTTCCTTGACTGCTTTAGCAAACCATTCATATACCGTAAAAAGGGTGTAATGCCTTGGGTTTGAACGGTTTCATGAGCTCTAAGTAAACGGACACAATTTGCCTCTAGTGAAATAGCGTTAAAAAGTTCTTTTTTTGAGTTAAAATCAATGGTTTGGGAAATTTCGCTCCCGATTTTTCCTTGAAGTTTTAAAAGATCGCTGAGTTTTACTTCTTTTACGTTAGCGCTGTTCAAAAATCCTCCCGACTTTAATTCCTTATAACGGCGCTTTAAAGCGGTTTCTAATAACTCTAAAATACGCTTAAATTTAGGCGGTAGTTCAACACGCACCCATTCAGTATCAATCCTTTGAACATAAGGCTTTACATCAGCGTCCTGTTCACTTCTAACCTCTATCTGCTCAATAAACAAATTATTACAAACTTCACGAATCTTCTCCTCTTCAGAGCCAGGAGAAGCGGTAATCCCAAAAATAAGAGGATTTTTGCTAATGTTAACATATCTTTCCGCTATAAACACATAAGCATAATCTCCTACTGCTCGATGAGCCTCATCAACACCCAACAAAACACAATTTTCAAGTCTTAAATTTCCACTAATAATATCGTTCTGAACCGTTTGAGGCGTAGCGATAACAACCTTAGCATCCGAATAGATCTTACTCCGAGATGCAGGACGCTCTTGCCCAGAAACAGCAACAATTTTACCCTCATCTAAAGCTAAAACATCACGAAAAGTAGAACTGTGCTGTAACACAAGAGGCCGAGTAGGGGCCAAAATTAAAACAAACCCATCTCCATAAAGTTGCAACCGAAGAGCTGCCACAAGGACTAAAATAAAAGTCTTACCCAAACCCGTTGGAAGCACAACAAGCGTATTACCCTTAACAGCTCTTGCGAAAATAGTTTCTTGAAACCGTCTAACCTCTATCTTTTCAGGTTTTATTAACGGATGTTCTATAAAAGCCACCTACTCCACGCTCAAAAAAACCACCTAAAAAAAATATAAAAAACTAATTATTAAAGATCAGACGATTAATAAAAAACACTCATCTTTAAAAAATCAAAAGGGAGAAAATGAAAAAATAAAACTAACATCATAAACAAAAAAACAAAATATTTAGAAAGCAAACTACTGCATAAAAACATTAAAAGAAAGATAAACCTTTAAAAACATAAAAACCACCATAAATCAAAGTTTTGAGAAAGGTTAGAGGCATTTTAAGAGAGGTTAGAGGCATTTGGAGGGAGCCTAGCCCCCTTCCCCTCCCCAAAGGCCCCCAACCAAAACCTAGAAGGAAGTCCCCCGACAGGCCTAACCGACAAACAAAACAAGGAAATTGGGAAAAAGGATCGATCTTTTCGATCAATCCTTTTTTGGGGTCGGCTGGCGGCTTGGCGTTTGGTATTTTCCACCTTAAAGGTGGCATTCCCATAATTATGGAGAACACCTCTTTATTTAAATTTTTTGATGAATATTGAGAAAATCGCGAAATCCTTAAATAATCTTTTGCGATTTTTCTAACAATTAAAAATATAAATAAGGTATTTTCTTCTCCATTACTACTTAAACTTATACATTTATGTTAAAATTTTATAAGCATATTTAGCTATTAAACAATATAAAAAATATTTAAAATAAGAGGAAAAACATGATTATGAAAAGGATTGGGTAGATTAAGTTATAACCAAATTTTAAAACTTAAGTTTTTAAAATACGAAATAGCGGGATAATAATGGCTTTTAAAAGAGATTTCAGGATTATTACCTTGGCTTTGTCTCTGCTTTATGTGAGTGGGCTTGTTTTGCTAGCTTATATGACAGAGAAAGATATTATTGATAGAGATTTTGCCACCCTTTTTCTTGGCCTTTTTACTTTAGTTGCTGTACTCTTAATAAGACGCTTCGAACTTGTAGAACGTGAGCCTGTTAGAAGATATTATCGAGAAACGGGCCCAGTATTCAGAGAATCCATGGCAAGTAGAAGGGTTGTAGAGGAAACTAAGCCAAAAATAGTGCTAAAAATACCGCCTGAAGAAGACATCGGCCAAATCGGTACTTGTGAGGTTTGTAGAAGGACAGGGCTTGTCCGTTTTTGTAACTATTGCGGTCGGAAATTTTGTAAAGAGCATCTCACTTTAGAAAAACATAACTGTTCTTGGCTAAAAGAATGGGCTTAAAATCCCTATCAAAATATGAAATATGTTATAATTTTATTGATTGAA
>JAEOSI010000138.1 GCA_016840425.1 Candidatus Wukongarchaeum yapensis | reverse complement strand
AAAAATATTTAAGCTTACTGTTTAAACCTTTCAATCGTATAAATTTTCTTTTTGTATTTTTTTGGTGTTAATTGTGGATATTATTGTTAGTGATGGTTCGGGTAATGGTGTTGTTCTTAATGTTTTTGTGAAGCCAAAAAGTGGGAGATCAGAAGTTTTTTTTGATGAAAATGAGGGATTTATTGTTGTGTTTTTAAAATCTCCCCCCACGGGCGGGAAAGCAAACAAGGAATTAGTAAAAATTTTGTCTAAAACATTTGGTTTGAGCTCTTCGAAGATTAAAATAGTTAAAGGTTTAAAATCCCGAGAAAAGCAGGTTTTAATCGAAGAAGATTTAACTTTTTCTGAGGTGTTAGAACGCCTTAAGTCCCAACGTTGATTTCTTTCCCTCCGTAAACTTCTTTGCGTTGTGGCGGAGGCTCGGACTGCCCATCGATCCCTCATCTTTTTTCAGGTTCTTTGCTCTTTCCTCATCGCCACCAAGGTGATAATAGGTTTTCTCATTATTATTGTTTTTCGGTTTCGATCTGGATTTTTAATGTTTCTTTTAGGTGTTTTAAAACGATTTTTTGGATATCCTTCTCTACCTCTTTTATGTTACGGTTAGAGTTTATGAGGGTGTATCCTTTTTCTTTTGCCCTTTTTTTGTAGAGTTCTCTTACCTTTGTTAAGAAAAGTTTGTTTTCAAATTTTTCCCATCTCTTCCTTTTTGCCCTTTTTAAGGCTATTTCTGGAGGTATATCGAGGATTATTACGAGGTCAGGGTTTACCGTATACTTGTTTATCTTCTCCATAAAATTTGTATCTAATCCCTGCGTGGTTTGGTAAACGATCGAGCTTTCAACATAACGGCTACAAACCACTATCTTTCCCTCGTTAAGAGCGGGTAAAATCTCTTTTTTTACATGTTCTACCCGATCCGCTGCGAAAAGAAGAGCATCAATAACTGCCTCCTCAATATTGTTACCTCTCTCCTCTCCTCCTTCTTTTAACCGTTCCTTTATCAGTCGCCCTATCTTGCCTTTTGTGGGTTCACTTGTTTGTACCACTTCTTCAGCCCCTGAATTCCTAAGCCATGTAGAGACCTTCCGTGTATGTGTGCTGGTCCCTGAACCATCAATACCCTCAAAAACTATGAAAAAACCTCTATTCTTCCTTGCCATCAAAAAAAACTCTCCAAAAAACTTTAACCATTATGGTAATAAATATATATTTTTGTTGCGAGAAATTTAAAAGGAAGGCTTTTGTTATCAATTTATTGAGCTTTTTTAGGGGGATTTTTGTTTGAAAGTGCGTAAGCCTGCCGCGTATGGCTTTTATGAAACTGTTGATAAGAATAGTTTGCTTAAACAGTTGGAGGCCTGTTTTTTGGGAGATTTTGGACCTGGAAAACTTCCCTCCATCGGTGAAAAAATTGCTGAAAGAGGTATTTTGAGCATAGTTAGTCCTCACGCAGGATATTATTATAGTGGCCAGATTGCTGCCCACGGTTTTTATGCTTTAGCTTCAGAAGGAAGACCAGACACTGTAGTCATTATCGGACCCAGCCATTACGGGTGGCCGGGTGTAGCCCTTATGAGTAGCGGGTTTTGGGAAAGCCCTTTAGGTTTAACCGAGATCGATACGGAGCTTGCAAGAACTATAGAGAAAAAGAGTGTTGTGATAAGCGAGGAAGACAGACCTCATCGCCCTGAGCATTCTCTAGAGGTTGAATTACCATTTCTACAATATATTTTTGGAGCTGAATCCTTTAAGATTGTCCCAATAGCCATGGGGTTAATGGATTATAACACCTCTAAAGAGGCTGGTGAAGGCGTTGCTTCAGCAATAAAAGAATCAGAGAAAGAAGTGTTCATAGTCTCTTCTACAGACTTAACACATTATGGTGCCATGTATGGCTACTATCCTATAGGAACTTCGCCCATTGAAAAGGTAATCGGGTGGGTACATGAAACAGATGGAAAAATAATCAAAACCATAGAATCTCTCGACGCTAAAGGCCTCATTGATCTTGTAATAAATGAAGGGCTCACGATGTGCGGTTGTGCTCCCGTGGCAGCCGGCATAATAGCAGCAAAAGCCTTAGGCGCAACAAAAGGAAGAACACTAAAATACGCGACATCTTACGATGTAAGAGGGTCAAAAGACGCAATAGTCGGCTACCTCTCCGCATCAATAGAAAAATAAGAAAAAACAAGTTTAAAAAATCATATCCAAAATTAACCCATAAAATTATATCAAATTTAATTTTAAGTAGGGACGAGCTTTTCGTAGGGTACTATTTTAAATTCTCCTTTTTCTATGGTTACAAGCGTTACAAACTTAAAGAACTCATTTATCCTTATTGGTAGTCTTTTAGCAGCTATAATCGCATTCTTTGAAACTCCTTCTGGGCCCAATAATATTGCCATTATCAGTTCTTTATCACCTAACACCGATTTAACATCAAAAACAACCTGTTCAACATTTTTGTCTGAAGCGGGAAATGCTCCCTTAATAACCCTCAAAAAAATGAACCTTTTTCCACGTTGAAATATTGCATCAAAGTGAACAAAACGATTATCATACGGTATTAAAGGCTCAAAAATGATATCATACAAGTCCAAGTTTAAACTAGAAAAAGGATAAATATCTTTAGCCCATACTAAAAACGATTCAATAATATCTTTTGTTTCTAGTCCATAGAAGAAATCAGGTGAAACCATTTTAAAGGCAGATCTTAACTCATTTAACAGCGGATTTATAATACGTCTGATCGAGGTGTATGAATACTTTTTTTCAGCCAATACAAAAAAATAGATGTCTGAAACTATGTGAAGAATAAAAATATGCCCAATGTCATCGGAGAAGAATAACTCGATGGGTTGTCCTCGACCAAGAATTTTATGACCCTTAATAAAATAAACTACGAAATCAATAATCGGCTTTAAATCTCCTGAAAAATATGGTGATTCAGCATGTAAGAACGTGGTGCCCTTCATCGTGATGGTTGCACATGCCTTTATCTCCTGCTTACTACAAAGCTCAAAAAGCTCTTCCTGAACCCTCACAATAGGGCCTTTGACGATGGTCACAATATCCTCCTCAAAATTTTTAAAATATGACATATCCACGTTCGATTTTAACGCCTCTTTTAAATTGTAATTTTCCTGAAATTTTGAAGCAATAAGTTCTAAAACCCCAATACCCTCAGCAAAATCCCTATATTCTGTCACTACCAAGACAAAAAGTAAATCGCTCTCAATTTTAAAAATAAATTTCTTGTCCCCAAAATCAAGAAGATTAAGTTTTTTCGAGCCCAATTCCGTGGAAAATGATAAAATAGCACTTAAAAAGCCCGAAATGAGCTCTAAAGGATGACTTTCAAAAAGCCCCCACGAAACAAGAGGTAAACCATCATGCCTTATTATATAAACATTAGTTATCAACCCATTTTCCTCCTTATCACCGCTAAATCATCTAAATTATTCAAGCGTTTTAACCCGAGATTCTCCACACCGCCAACTTTCGGCCCCCTATAAAAACACGTTATTACGTTGGAGAAGCTTTGAAAATTACCTCTCTAAAAAACTATTTTTAGAGAGTTTTTTTGTTTTTTACAAGAAAGGTCCTTTTTCTGGATAAATAATAATTCCTTCATTAGTAATCCTAAACTGTCTTTTTTCTTCGATATGAGATGTATGACGCATTTTAAGCACTTCTATGTATCGAACTTTTCTGTCCCCCAAGTCTTTTCTACCTAAAATTATAACCCCGTCTGAAATATAAGCTTCAAACCCCATATAATCTAAAACTTGCCCGTTTTTTGCTTCAAAAGATAAAATAGTGGTTACATTTAACGATTTCAAAGCCCTCTTTAAACCAAGAAGGTCTGTTCTTAGAGAAAACGGTTCTCTATTTTGAAGCTCTATCATAGTTACACAATCAAGAAATAGTCGACGTGCCTTCACTTTTTTAACAGCTTCAACAATATTTTTGATCAAATTATTTGTGTTAAAAACGGGCATTCCGAGAACAGAATCCTCTGAATGAATAAAATACTCATCTTCATGAAATCCTTTGTAAGGCGAAGAATCTAGAAAAATCAGCTTTTCCTCGCCGATAAATCTTTCAAAATCCCAATTAAAAGATTTTCCTGTTTCTAGCAATGATTCTGTAGCTTCATCTAGAGTAACACAAACTCCATTTTCTCCCAATTTAATTCCCCCATATAAAAATTGTAACCCAAAAATAGTTTTTCCAATTCCAGGAGGACCAATTAAAGCATAAGTTTCACTACTAGGTAACCCCCCCTTAATCATTTCTTCAAAACCCGGGATGGTTGTCTTAACGCGATCCATTTAGTAACCCTGCCCTAAATAAGAAAGTCCTCGGAATCAAAAATCTAGAGTTATTACTTTGTTTCTATATAATATTAATAAAATGTATAACTATAAATTTTTTTATCTTAATAATTTGTTAATTAATAGTATTAGTATCCATATTAATATCCATAATTGTAATTTTTTATCTTAAAAATATATAAATCATAAAAAGTCGGAAAAACAAAAAAGCCCTTCTTGCCTTAAAAAATTGCAATAAAGAATGTTTTTTGGTGAAACTTGGTTGAAAGTATTCCTTTTATTTTTAGTGGAGTAGTATCAGTACTAAGCTTGATTATGTGAGAGGGGCAACCTTTTTTGCATTCAGAAGAGCCGAATCTTTTAGCGTAAGGTGTTCCTGTCCCTTCTTTAATTAAAGTTTTTACGACTTTGCATTCTAGATTTTTTTTAGAAGTTGTAAAAATTGTTCCTATAATTTCTACATTGGGGTTTGCGAGTAAATAATCAATGTGCCAGTACATCTTTTTATCTTGTTTTAAATGTCTTCCAATTCTTGCCCTTAGACCTCCGGTATTTCTTGCTGAGCCGATATATGCATAGATACCTTTTTCAAACATCCACTTTTTCTTGGTAGCATGGATAATAGGGTTATCTTCCACCTGGACTAAAAGGAGGTAAGTTCCTTTTTCTTGGGGAATAGTGTCTAAAAATGTCTCCAAATTCTCACCAAATTTCGCTCTTTTTTGTCTTATTTTTTCATAGTTCTGTCTTCATTTGTTTACCATATCTTGCATAGATCGCGCATGTTCCTTCCATTGAAACCATGCAAGGACCGTAGGGAGACTGGGGTGTACATGCTTTCATGAAAAGTTTGCATTCTGTGGGCTTAATTTTTCCAAGCATAACATTATGACAACTACAGCCAGGATGTATATCCCGCGACTCCCCCACCTTCTCAAGTAATGATTCAAACCGTTTTCTTGCATCATACTCTTCATACTCTTTTTTTAAGGCGTATCCTGAATAAGGCACTTTCCCTATACCCCTCCAATGTGCATCAACCACATCAAAAACTTCTTCCAAGAATTCTTGAGCCCTCAAATTTCCTTCAAAACTCACACAACGTGTGTATTCATTTTCAGCCCTTGGTTTCCCTTCATAAATCTGGCGAACCATCATAAAAAGGGATAACAACACATCATCCGGCTCAAAACCAGCAACTACGGCAGGCATCGCGTAAGCGTCAGCAAAAACCTTGAAAGGCTTAACACCGATAATCGTTGCAACATGGCCTGGACATAAAAACCCGTCAATATGAATGTCGCCAATACCCATGAGGAGTTCCATAGCAGGCGGAATCAAACGGTGAGATGTAAGGACTGAGAAATTTTCGGGGGGTTTGTTTAAAATCTCTGCAACTGTTGCTGGTGCAGTAGTCTCAAACCCTAAGCTGAAAAATATTACCTCTTTATCCGGGTTTTTCTTAGCAAATTTGACGGCATCTGTAGGACTATAGACGACCTTCACATCCGCGCCCTTTGCCTTAACTTTAGAAAGGGACTCCTGGGTAGCAGGCACAACCATCATATCCCCATAAGTACAAATAACTTTCCCATTATTTGCAAGAAGTATAGCTTCATCAATATCGTGGGACGGCGTAACACATACAGGACAGCCTGGACCAGCAATAACCTCTAAATTCTTCGGGAGAAGAGAGCGCAGTCCATGCCTAGAAATAACGTACTCATGAGTTCCACAAACATGGCAAACTTTGATCAAGTCATCTTCTGGCATAATCTCGTTAATCTTTCCAACTACCTTTTTAGCCAACTCTTTACTCCTAAAAGCTTTAGATACTGGAATGCTCGTAGTA
>JAEOSI010000137.1 GCA_016840425.1 Candidatus Wukongarchaeum yapensis | reverse complement strand
CCCCTTCCTCTGACAGCATTCCAACAGAAATAGCGCTTAACATAAGAAAAGCAAACAAAACAAGTAACACTGATTCCTCATCCCCTGAAAGCGCCGAAAAAGCTATTAAAATAATTATAAGAAAAGCAAAAACACCTAAAGCTCCAGCAGACTCCGAAACTGCCGCAAGAAGACTCACTACGAAAAGCGTTACAACAAAAGCCATTATCAAAGCCACAAGACTCGACCCATCATCGCCAACACCCACATCATGAACAGGCATGGCAAAAAACCCCCAAAAAAACAATAAAATTTTAACTTTCCTAGCAACATCATGGATAATATCTCAATATAATAAAGTTCTTATCTATCTTTTGCTATTAAAATATCTGATTCCTCTAAAATATTTTACCAAATTGAAGTGATTGATTTGAGCATGTATGAAGCAAGGTTTTGGGAATCCTTAGAAGATAAAACAGTGCGATGCTCTCTCTGCCCCCAATACTGTAAAATCCGCGAAGGTAAAAGGGGATTCTGCGGGGTTAGAGAAAACAAAGAAGGAAAACTTTACACTTTAAACTATGGACTCGTATCCTCTGCTTTCCCAGATCCCATCGAAAAAAAGCCTTTATTCCATTTCTGGCCAGGAAGTTGCGCTTATAGCTTAGGAACTATCGGTTGCAACCTTTACTGTTTATTCTGCCAAAACTTCACGATTGCCAGAGCAAAACCTGAAGAATATAGACTTGTTGAAACAACGCCGAAAGAAATCGTTAAAAAAGCAAAGAAAAGCCCTTGTAAAAGCATAGCTTATACTTATAACGAGCCAATCATCTGGTATGAATTTGTTTACGATACAGCAAAAATAGCTAAAGAAGAAGGCCTGTTTAACATACTCGTCACCAACGGCTTCATAACCCAAGAACCCCTAAACGAAATAGCCCCCTACATAAACGCAGCCAACGTAGACGTTAAAAGCTTCAACGAAGAATTTTACCGTAAAATCACAAAATCAAAACTCCAACCAGTTTTAGAAACATGCAAAACAATGGTGGAAAAAGGAATCCATCTAGAAATAACCACCCTCCTAATACCCGGCTATAATGACAGTGAAGAAGAGTTGAAAGCCTTAACAAAATGGGTGGTCGAAAACCTAGGTCCAGAAATACCCCACCACTTCTCCCGATTCTACCCACACTTTAAACTTCTTGACGCCCCCCCAACCCCCACAAAAACCATAGAAAAAGCCATGAAAATAGCAAAAGAACAAGGCGAAAAATACGTCTACGCTGGAAACATTCCCGGTCACAATAGTGAAAACACCTACTGCCCCAACTGTGGAAAACAACTCATAAGAAGAATAGGCTTCAGAATAGGAGCATACGACCTAAACAAGGATGCAACATGCCCCCAATGCAACACAAAAATCCCAATAAAAGGCCCAATAGAAGAAGAAGAGAAGGAAGTATATTACACCTAAACTACCCCACCCAACAAAAAATTCACCATAAGCAATAACCTAAATTAACTCCTTCATATAAGACCTTAAAAAATCCATAGTTAAGATCATTTTAAACCTGTTACCAAAACATAAACTTTTATCAAAATAAATTACGTGCAAAACCTTAGATAATCTAGTAAAAACTTATTTTGTGAAAAACTTAATTAAGAAGGAAAAGAAGAAAATAACCAAAAACCAAAATAAAGGAGAGGCGAATGCAATGTCAGAAAGTATAGAAAAGGTAACAATAAGGGGTTATCCTAAAGTAGTGTTCTTCTATCCATTAGTTTTCATTTCGCTTATAAGCGCGTTTCTAGAGTGGCGAAATCTTGGCAGTTCAGAAGCGATTGCAACTTTTTGGTTAATTTCGTTCTTAGCTCTATTGTTCGTGGTAGCTTTTGAGTTTACTCGTGGCATATTAATCGCACTATTATCCTTGATTTTTGCAACTGCCGTGCTAATACTATATCTCACAGAAACTGGAGTAATAGATTTTAATATAGACCTAACAATACCCGCTGTTGCCGATGCAAGCTTCTACTTAACTATAGCGTTAATATTGATACTCGTCTTATTCTTGACCTGGGTAGGAGCAAGATTCAACTATTGGGAACTCACGCACCAAGAACTCCTCCACAAAAAAGGATTTTTGGGAGATGTTGATCGGTGGCCAGCCCCTAACATGGTTGTGCAAAAAAGCTTAGAAGATATTTTCGAATTCTTACTTTTAAGATCAGGGAGATTTATATTGATCCCTGCTGGGAAAAAAGAAGCAATAGTCATAGACGCAGTTCCAAAAATTAACGATGTAGAACGAAGAATAAAAACTGTACTCGAAAAATTAGCCGTAAAAGTGGAAGAGTAAAACTCTAACTATCAAAAAGATCGTGCATGAAAATCATTTCTCTCTTTGAAAAGTTTACGTTAAACACTTTTCCTCTTTCTTTTTTCTTAAATCTTTAATCTCACTACTTGAAGTAAGGGATTCTTTTAATCTTTTTGTTTTTTTGTTTAGTGGAAAAAAAATATAAGGATTTCTTCATATTTTTCCTTTTGAGGTTGGCTATTTTATGGCGGTTAATATTGACAATAGTGTTTTAAAAATCATTGTTAAAGATTTGGAAGATTTTCTTTTTGATAAAGCTCGGAAGGCTGATATATCTAAAGGGTTTGATGAGCCGCTTCTTTTTGTTGTGGATCATGTGGAGGTTAAGCCTTTTACTCTTAACTTAAAGTGGCTTTTTGTGAAGTATAGTAGTGAAAGATCTGAATATCTTGAAAGGTTTTTATTAAGAGTTTTTGAAATCGGTAAAAAGGGTTATGCTGAAGAGATTTTTGGAAATGCTTTAGATTTTTTCGATAGGGTTGAAGATGTTTTTGAGGATATTAGGGCTATAAAGCCCTTGAAATATGGTTCAAGTTATATGGTTTTTGAGAGTTTTAATGGAGAGTCTTTTATGTCTTCTACTTTTCCTTATGATAAAAAGTTGGAGTTAGCGGGTCTTGCTCTTTCTGTTTTTCACGGTGTAGGCATAGAGCAAAATAATCCGGAAATGGAGGAAAAAAGAGTTGTTGAAACGTTAAAACCCTTACCTTTATCCGGTGAAGAAAAACTTGATTTAAAGAGGCTTTTTGATGGTTTTATTTTCAATATTGCTAAATCTTATGGTAGTGTGGTTTCTTTTAATAATTTTACGAGTACAAATCTCTTTTTTGAACTTTTACCCGAGGAAGAAGAACGTGCAATCGTGTGGCTTGTAAGCTCTGAAAATTTTAATCCTTTCGTGAAGTCGTGTCGCTTAGAGGACATTGCTACTTTCTTTATAAAACAGGTGATTCAAGAGTTTAAAAGCGGGAATATAAATCTTTCAAGAACTAAACAGGATTTAAACTGGTTTTTAAGAGGGTATAACCGTTTCCTTGATGATATGAGTTCTACAAGGATCGAAGAGTTTTACGAAGGTTCTCTGCCCTTAGAGTTTCACATAGCCATCGAAGTATTGAAAAATCCAGAAAACATAGTCCCTAACCAGTTACAAGACACTATAACCTTCGTAAAGCGGCTTCTAAAAGAAAGACCATTAAAAAGCGATTATTAAAAGATTGAATGGTTTGCACGGTTTTTAAGGTTCTTATATATTAGCTAAATAGTCTTCTGTTAGTTGTATTTTTTGTTCAATTTCCCATTCTTCTAGTTTTTCTCCACAGTGCGGGCATTTTCCTTTAGTTTTTAACCAGTCTTTTAAATGGACGTAATGAGCATAAGTTTTACAACAAGGGGTTTTAGTAAGGTCATCAAAAATTGGAAGATTGCAGACAATGCATTTTTGAATCTGGACTTCAGCCCCACAATATGAGCAAGAAACAGCAAAAGGGGCTTTCTTCATACTTTCAGTTTCGGCGGCTAGGCTGAAACTTTCATCAATTTCATCCGTTTTTACCTCCATAAGAGACTCTATTGTCGCCTCTCCTATTCTCGCCAACTTATCCCATTGTTCCTTTTCAAACTTAATCTTCCCAAAAGCCTTTTTAGCAACTTTCCAAACATCCTTATATCTATCTTTTAAGGCTTTAATTAGGGGCTTTATTGCTCTCGGATCTCCTATCTCCCCAATAGCTTTCACAGCTTCTATTCGAACATCTTCTTCTTCATCTTTTAGGGCTTTAACAAGGTGTTTTGTTGCTCCCAAATCTCCAATTTTTCCAAGAGCTTTTGCTGCTTCTACTCTAACATCTCCATCTTCATCTTTTAGGGCTTTAACAAGGTGTTTTATTGTTCTCGGATCCCCTATTTTTTCGATGGCTTTCACCGCTTGTAGTCGAACATCTTCTTCTTCATCTTTTAGGGCTTTAACGAGGTGTTTTATTGTTCTCGGATCTCCCATTTTCCTAATAGCTTTTGCTGCTTCTACTCTAACATCCCCATCTTCATCTTTTAGGGCTTTAACGAGGTGTTTTGTTGCTCTTTGGTCCCCTATTTTTCCGATAGCTTTTGCTGCTTCTGCCCTAACGTCTCTCTCTTTATCTTTTAGGGCTTTAACGAGGTGTTTTGTTGCTCTTTGGTCCCCTATTTTTCCGATAGCTTTTGCTGCTTCTGCCCTAACCTCCTCCTTCTTATCTTTCAATGCTTGAATAAGAGGAATAATCGGTTCCGTAGTATCTGCTTTTTCTATCTGTTCAAGAAACCACGCTGCTTCTGTTCTAATCTCCTCATTTTCATATTTCAGTGCTTGAACAAGGGGAATAACCGATTCCATATTCCTCGTATTTCCTATCTGTCCAAGGGCTTTTGCTGCATCCCTTCTAACATCACGATCTTTCTTATAATTCAAGGCCTTTATCAGACCTTCAACATCTCTCTCAACCTTCATTTTTTCCACATTTGACCTAGAAAAACCCGATTTACCCACATCTAAACCCTCTAAAACTTATGGTGGCCAATTAAGCATACTAAAAAGATTCTTATTGAACATATCGTCCTATCTCCAAATATATATAGTAAAAATCCTTTAAATAATTAATAAATTACGTTTGTCTCTAATTATTGAATATCTAATTATTAAATCTATTATAATATTGATTAAATATTATTTTTATTTTTCCTTTTTTGACAGGGCTAAAGCATCTCTTTTAAGGGTAAAAACTTTATTTTTCTGAGATACGGTTTTTGGGGTATAGTGTAAAAATCGGTGTTATACAATTGTCGTTCAACGAGGATTTGATTCTAGCAATTATACAAGCAATTCTTGAATGGTTGCCTGTGAGCTCCGAAGGTTTTTTGATTTTAACTTCAGTTAATGTGTTTCAAAAATCGGCTTCAGAAGCGTTAAGGGCTGCAATCTATTTTCATTTAGGTACATCTCTTGCAGTTTTGTTCAAATATCGCCGGAAATACTTTGATACAATTACATTTAGAAATATTCCTTTGCTGAGATTTCTTGTGATATCTGCTATCGCAACAGCGGTTACCGCTATTCCTCTTTATATACTAATAAAGGAAAGCTTTTCCTTACTTGATGGAATGTTGATCACGCTTTTTATTGGTGTCGCATTACTGTTGACAGGCAGTCTTCTTAGATTTGGAGTATTAAAATCCAGCGACACATTGACCTTTTCAGAGCGAAAATTTTCGGATGAGCTCTTGGTTGGATTTTTTCAAGGATTCTCAATACTTCCAGGAATAAGTCGATCTGGCGTCACAATTACATATTTTCTTGCAAGAGGTTTTAAGAGACAAGAGGCCTTCGAGATGAGCTTTCTTATGAGCCTCCCCGCCGTATTGGGTGCAATCGCTTTTGACATAATTTATAATGAGATCTATGTTGATTTATCAATAGAATATTTTGCTTTAACGGGGTTAGTCACGGTTTTGGGCTATTTTATGATGAATTTCCTCTTAGGGTTGGCAGAACGCTTAACATTTGATAAAATCTGTTATTTTCTGGGAATTATTACAATCGTGTTAGTTTTAATCTTCTATGCATTCTTCTAAATTTCAGAATGCAACAACTTTTTACCCTGCGAAGGCACTATAGAGAACAGATTATCCGTCATGTACATTAGGTTTAAACGTTTCTCCACCGATATAATCGAAGACTCTGTTCTTGTGTTTCCTTCACTTCATTACCAAAATTGAGGCGTAGAAATAAACAAACATATTGAAACAACTGTTCTAGGCTTGTTTACAGTAGGAGAAGTCACAGGCGGTATTCACGGAAAAACAAATTAATGGG
>JAEOSI010000136.1 GCA_016840425.1 Candidatus Wukongarchaeum yapensis | reverse complement strand
GTTACTGGGAGGGGCAAGGTGGCTGATTGGAACGCTCTTTGCCGTTTATATCAAGGGAGCAAGGTTTGGCGTACAAAGGAACCTTTGAGGGAGCGTTGTAGGGATGTTAAGGTGGGGGCGGGGTGTCTTATAATATGCGCAGTTACTATGTTTAAGCTTTGCCTGTGCAGAGAGGCATTTTTCAGGGTTTGAGGTTTTTGTATGAGAACATTGACAGCACGTTTTTTACCACGGAGGTGAGGGAGGGGCTGGGGTGCCTAGGTCTGTTATGGCTAGCGTGCGTAACTTGGAGCGGAAGGGTTTGGTTTTTGTCCGCGGTTACAGGTTGCACGATTATGAGACTCCTTTTGAACAGGGCTACCTTGTCACCGCTATAGAACGGGAAAAGGACAAGGAAACACTGTTGAAAGAGGCTATTCTTCGAACGCAAATAAAGCTAGAAAACACGGACAGCCGCGTGTTTAAGCCTCTTCGCTTGGTGAGGGACAAGATCATTGTTAACAGCAGGCAGCAGAACAAGTTGACTGGTTTTGACTATTTTTGGCGTTTAACGAAGGTTGAAAGGGCGCGATATGAGTATCTTTGCGAGCGTTTGGTTGTCTTGTACCTTGACATAAGGAGGGGGTCGTTTTCGGATACACCAATCTTTATCATAGTTCTATAAAGGATCTTTCTAAAGTGATAGAGAACGAGAAGGAGTATATTAGGAAGGTGGGGAGCAGTAAGGTGCGGGTCGGCAGGCTCAAAGGTATTTGATCTCCAGGCCGACACATAGAGTAAACTATCGGCTTTTTTTCATATTTAAGTATGGTGGGCGGCTGTCTTAGCGTTGCATCCCTAGCTTTGCGTATTTGGGGTTGTTGTGTTGAACCGTTCAAGATTCCTTGGGGACGGTGAAAAAGTTTTTGAAGAGGAAGTTTCGAAAGCTTCCATCTTCGGATATGTCATCTTTCTCTTCTGCTGCCTCTTGGCGACTTCAGTCACTCCGAACGCGAGGATTTCAACAACGGTCATCCTTTTAGGAACCTCCTTAATCAACGCTTTTCTCCTCCCTCTATTGTTCGAAAAACCTAACCCAGTATCTTCTCCATTCGTTATAGCCCCACAATCTTTAGTTGCTTAACCTATGAGGCCGAAGAGTAGGATAGCGATGACTAGACCGTAAATAGCGATAGCTTCCATCATAACGATGAAGATCATGGATTTACCGAAAACTTCTGGTTTTTCTGTTAGAGAGCCGATTGCTGAAGAGGAAGCATTACCCATCCCGAGACCAGCACCGATACCAGCAAGGCCTATAGCTATAGCTGCACCAATAGCTAAGTCACCTTGGTTTGTTAATTCTGTTGTGTCGTCTTGGCCGTGTACCGCTAATGCGATCATAAGAAAAAGAAGGGCTACGCACCAGAGGAACAACAAAAATTTCATCCAGTTTTTGGTTTTCATAATTTTAAACCTCTTATTTTTCATTCTTTATTTTTAGTTACTTCTTAGAGAGAGGTCATCTTCCATCTAAACCAAGCATTATTAGGTTGGACTTGATGGCTTCAGGATCTAAGCCGCTAAGCTTGCCAACGAATATTGTTATGATGTCTTCGAGCTCCTGAAGCGCTAGTTCTAGGAAACAGTAGAAGCAAATAACTGAAAATGGAGACGTGTATAACGAGCTTTTGATCCTTTTTACTATATACCGTTTACTTAGGAGATCGAACTCGTGTAAGGCATCACGCTCATCAACCGAGCCAATTCGCTCCACTATGTGTCTATAGGGGGTTCTTGCCAATATGTTTAGGACTTCGGTTACTGTTTCAGCGGCAAGTATTGAACAAAATTCATCGCCTAAGGCAAAGTTTGCGGGAATTAAATAGTCTGTGAAATCCACACCAGCAAGGAAACATCGCATTACTATGGCCGTATTTACTAGGTCAATTTCTTCGCTTACTAAACGGTATATTTGGAACCTGTCTGCATCGCCTGCTTTGGAACAAACGCCCCAGTATTTTACCACATTTCTTAGGTCGCGGTAGATAACCGTATCAATTACAGCTTCCATAACTGAATATTCTCCCTTACGTTTGTAATCTTCGTAGACTCCTAGAAGCGCGTTTCTTAACCTTGTATCCCTTATTACTTCGATGGCTCGGGCAATTGACCCTAAATCTAAGAAGCGTTCATAATATTCCGGAGGATAGAATACGGGTATGAAAAATTTCTTTAGCTCTTCTGGGACTTCTTCTTCTTCAGTTTCAACGAGGTGAAGTATCCTTAAAGCTTGTTTAATGTTTCGTGCTTCAAATTTTTTGAACTCCAAGTTTACTACGCGCATAGCGTCTTTAGGAATACACCTGATAAGAGTTTCTAGCCTATTTAACAGTTCTTCTCTGGCAGCGTGTTCAAAGTCTACTATTGAGAATTCTGATTGGGAAGAACTTGCTACAACATCTTTGTAATTTGTGTTTAGTAATACTTGTAGGAATGTGGTGATGTCGCTTCGGAGGATGTTTTCAACTTGGCTTGGTGACAGCATCCTGCTTAGAAATCCTCTTGCCCGTGAATATATGTAGGGATATGTCCAGTGTACCCTAATTGTTTTCATCTTTCTTCCTCCTCCTTTTTCGCATTTTTTTCCTCCGTCTCCTTTTTCATCAGCTCATCGAGGGTCCTCCTCAGCAATCCCGACAAGTTGATCTCAGGATGCTTTTCAAGCCACTTGGCTTGTTCCTGCGTTATTGTAACGCCTCTCCCTTTCAGGCTTTTCATAGTTATCACTAATAACAAGAATGTCAACGGTATATATAAAGCTTTAGTAAAGCTTTTGTACTGTATTCAAACGGTAATCCCACAAAGACGAAAATCCGCGTAAGAGGGGAAAGGAATACAAATACTTCTATGGCCATCTACCCTCAAAACTCGCAGAGGGCAGCCAGTTCCCCTTTAAAGAGGGGAAACGTGGTTGTGGAGATCGTTGAAGGAGGGAAGCTTATGATCAAAAAAGTGGAGGAATGACTTTCATTTTTTAGACCCGTAAAAGCGTCTATACTTCCACGTTCACATGCCCTCGAAGCTCGCCGACTTAGGTTGGAAATGCAACTACGTCCCGATAAGATACCGCTATGTATGAAAATAATTTTTTATAATTAACAACTGCTTCTTAGCTCTCGTTGCACCGACGTAAAAAATCCTGTTCTCCTCCATTCTCTCCTTTTCGTTTTTCATGAATCCCTAATCCTCCCCGAAATATTGTCGAAAAAGAACACGTTATCGGCTTCCGCCCCCTTTGCACCGTGAACGGTCAACAATTTTACACGATTGAGGTCTTTGACAACCTTCCCAAACCTCCTCAAGGCATTTCCGATCTTTTTCTTTCCTAAAATCGTTAAATCCTAGGAGAGCATCTTTCTCACAAGGTTAAGATTTATGGCGTCTAAGAGTTGGGGTGAGAGAGGCGAACTCTTGCCTAGTTCTCCCTAGGCCGAATAGCAGGGTTTGCTCGTCGCTTGTTATGCATTGCTTTAGCTTCTTTTTTTGGATGAGGGAAAATTTTTCGGGGTAGGCGTCTAACAGTTCTTCCGCTTCTTCGGCGATTAGTTGTTCTTTTTCCCTTCTCAGTTTCGTGGTGGCATTGCAAAGGTTTAGCTGTTTCTCAGTTCACCCAAAATGGCCGCGGAAGGGTACATCACGGTCGATCAATAGTTTACCGATTTTTCGGCACATATAGTTGGTTCTGGCAAGAAACAAGCGGGACTTTTCCTAGTTGAAAAAAAAGGAGTTAATGCAGTCCAAAAACTTGTGAAGGTCGATAACCCTACCGTTATACTACTGCAAAAGAAATAAATAAATATAATAGTAGGATAACCGTATGCAAAAAGGAGTAGAAAAGTAGGATAAAAGGAGAGCGAAATGTGCCAGCAAAAGGATTCACATCGATAGGGATACCAAAGGAGATGTGGGAGGAGGTCAAAAAACTCATAGAGGAACGGTATATAAGAGCTATCTATGGCGTAAAAAACCCGTCTGAGTTCTGTAAGCGCGCCATATCGGAGAAAATAATCGAGCTCAGGCAAAAAATAGAAGAAGAAAAAGAAAAAGAAACCATTGCCACAAAAAGTGAAAAAAAAGTGGAGGAATAAGGGGGGTAATCATAGCTGAAACGGTTATTTACCACCACTCCCGTTACCATCTATATTATCATTTTGAATATGACAAATGTTATGAATTTTTAGGGGTTTTGTTGCTTTTTTGGTTTAGATTTCTCGGTTTCCTTTCTCTTTTTTTGGAGATTTCTTTGTTTTCAGTGTTTAATGTTTTTTTATAATGTTTGCTTTTGGCGGATTTGAGGGCATATAATTATCCTCGGGGAAGGTTTAACATTATTTAAGGAATTGAGAGGGGAAGTTTTTTGTAGGGGAGCATAAAACATTTTTTAGATAAACCTTTAATAATTTGTTAATGTTTTGCCTGTGTTTGTAAAGTTTTGTTTTGAAGTGTGGCGATTATTTGAAGAAATTTGGACGTGCGGTAAAGAAAAAGCTCAGCAAAAAAAAGAAGATTGGGCTTTTTGTAGAAGGTAGACTCTTGCTTAAAGACCGTAACTTAGAGGAGTTAAGATTGATAACTGGGCCTTTAGAAGAATTAGGATCCATACGGGTTTCTAAGATCTTTTTTGATCATGCAATCGATGAGAGGGTAATGGATGAGATTGTTAATGTGGGATTTTCCCCTATAATGCTTTCGGGGGATATTGATGTTCATATAGCAATAGAGGCGCTTGAACTTATACTTGAAGATAAGGTGGATATGATTGCAATAGTTGCTAATAATCCAAACTATATTCCTGTCCTGAACTTTGCGCGGGAGGAGGGAAAAGAGACCGTAGTTATTACAGATAGCAAGTCGACAGATACGAGTTTAGAAAATTTTGCAGACATTTTAGTATATTATGATCTTTTAAAGGTAATCGGGAGTAAAAAGAAAGAATGAGAGGGAAAAATCAAATAGAATTTTAAAATATATTAATTGTTTTAGGGGAGGATTTTTTAGCCTAAATTAAGCCTCTTTCTAGGAGGAGGTTAAACTCTTCAAAGGTTAATCTTGCTCTACCATTGCTTTCTAGTTTTTCTAAAGCTTTTTTGACTTTTTCATCCATTTTTGCTTGGAGTGCTTCAAGTTTTTCTTTTTGTGATCTTCTCATCTCAACTTTTCTTCTCATTAAGAGATCGTTAATTTCTCTTTGTTTTTCCCGTGTTATTTTCTTAAACTCGATAAATGTTTCATGGGCTTCGTCTGCCTTGGCTCTTGTTTTTTTCAACTCGTCGAATAGAGCTTTTGTTTTTTCGCGGTATTTTTGGATTTCTTGGAATTGCTTTTTTATTTGGTTGTTTAGGTCTTTTAACCCCATATTTATTGCTTTTATTTGCATTTCGATGTCTTTTCCTTGGGTTGTTTTTCCAAATTCAAGTTCTGCTTCTTCTATCTGTTTCTGGATGTTGTTGGCTTGTTTTACTAGTTCTTTTTCTTCTTCGAGGGAGAGTTTAGCGGTGGTTTCTATGCGCCATTCGATGTCTCTTAATTTTTTCCTGAGAATGTGGAGGTGTACAGGTTTTAGTCCTTTTTCTTTGGCGGTTTTTTCCCTGAGTTTCCGAAGTTTATTGATTATTTTTTGTTTTCCCTCCCTCTTTTTTGCCTTTATTTCTTTTAAAGAAGCGACTTCTGTAAGGGCTTCTTCCTTTTTTTCTTTCTCTTCACGTATTGTAGTGCTTAGTTTTGAAGATTTTTGATTTAAAAAATCTCTTTTTTTAGCCCATTCTTCTGCTTCTTTTAAAGCATTATCCCGAAGTTTTACCAACTCTTCAACTTTTTTTTCAATTAGTTTCTCCTCATCCTCGTAGATTGTTTTTACACCAGCTCCTGCATTATCACTTTCCAAATATTTCACCTTTTACCTTGTTTTATTATCTATCTCCTATTGTTTTCTTTTTCAAGAATTTTATATTTAAGGGTTGATTTTAAAAAAATTTAGGCCTATGGGAAGTAAAAATAGAAATTGTGATACGATAGAAGTTTTTATTTTACTTTCAATAATCTCTTTTTTAAAAATCTTACTTGGATAACACCTATTGTTAAATTGGCTCGCGTGGTTATATTTTTTTGTCACGCCATCTATAGATTAGATATATTAAAACATTACTATTGCTCCTAAAATCAAGAAGTGGGG
>JAEOSI010000015.1 GCA_016840425.1 Candidatus Wukongarchaeum yapensis | reverse complement strand
CCCTGATCATAAAAGATGGCGCCCATATTATTGAGGCAGAGGGACACACCACTCTTGTCCCCCAACTCCTCCCTGATCCTTAGAGCTCGCTGGAAGTACTCCAAAGCATCACCATAATCACCCTGATCATAAAAGATGGCGCCCATATTATTGAGGCAGAGGGACACACCACTCTTGTCCCCCAACTCCCCGAAGATCTTCAGAGCTCGCTGGAAGTGTTTTAGGGCTTTTTCCCATTCGTCTAGCACTTCGAGAGTTACCCCGAGGTTTATTAGCGCTTTGACGTTTTCCGGGTCTATTCTTAACACTTTTTCGAACTTTTCCCTCGCTTTTCTGAAGTTTTGGATGTCGTAGTAGTAGTTTCCTTCCATTAGAAGGAGGTCTAAGTCCTCTTCCACGGGGGTTTGCGTTATCGCCCATATGTTCTTTGTGATCCTGCCCTTCTCCTCCAACAAAGATGAGATGCGATCCTGTTCTTCCGACGAGACTTTCGGCACATGATCGGGGGATACCGGCCCCGTTATGATTTCCGACTTGTATCCTCCCCGTTCGAAGCGCTCGCGGAGTATGCTCTCCATTTCAGCCAACTTTTCCATTAGAGATGATATCATCGTCATCAATCTCCCTAAAAAGCAGGTTAATCTAAGCGAAAAGTAAATACACATACACAACTATCTTTTTCAACTTTTTCATCAAAAAAAAGATCGATTTACAAATTATTTCTTCATGATACAATACTAAAAAAGAGATAGTTATGACGCCGGGGGTGGGATTCGAACCCACGCGACGCACAAGCGTCAGCAGGTAACCCGAAAAAACCTATCCCCCTCAGACAGGCAAGAAATCAAGCACTCGAGCCTACCGCCATACCACTAGGCGACCCCGGCTCCGCTGGAAAACGCCCTCGGAAGTCTCTGAGGCCTTTATTTTCGATTTTAATCCTTTGAGGGTGTTTTCTTTAGATCGTTGACCTTTGAAGGTAGATAGTCCTTCATTGTTTATAAGGTCAACGACGACGCGTAACGACTGTTTGCGTCTAGTGCTACGATTCTCACATAGTTCTTCAGCGTTTTCGAGGACCGAACGGGCTAAGTTGCCGAGGTAGGATCGGAACCCCGCCGACGGTTCGGTTGCCTCTACTTCCGTCTCTCCTCTTTTATTTATGTAGGAGAGCGCGAGCTGAAGCGCGCTGTCAGCGCCAATAGCTCTAATTAGGAGGTGTCTGATGAACCCGCGAAGGTTCAAAGGTATCCCCTTAGTTGTTTCGAAGAATGCGTTTTGAATCTTCGAAACGCGTTTCCATAAACCGCCCCAGAGGCGGCAGATGTTCGCCGGGGGGGGGATCAGTGTTATCCTTTGGCGAGCAAAGAAAAAAAGAAAAAATCAAAAAACCTGAAATAAGAGAAACCCATAATTCACCCGCAGAAAACCGTGTCTCGTTACTAGGGCTTTTCAGTTTAGTCTAGAAGCATTTTTCGCACTCTTGAAACGATAAGCTTTCCTTTGATCCCATGTGATTGGATACTGGCATCTCCACGCTTTTCAGCAGCTTCAAAGTTTTTAGCACTTTTAGAAATATCTTCTTCCCTAGTAGAGGCGATCAAGTCCTTGATTACGTTGGATTTACCATTTATTGTAGCATGGGGTTTTTCTAGCAATTCGTGAGAGACAATGACCTCTTTTCCCGTGATAGTAGCAGCAGCTTGATCCGGGGGATCGGCCGTCTCAATATTGAGACGAACAGCCCCAGCTATCTTTAAGATTAATTTAGCCCCTTTACTTCGTTGCACGTATTTTTCGGCTTCTTTGGCTCGGGATTCGAGCAATTCATAGATTGTAGACAACAAAATCCCAGCTATATCATTTCCAGAACGTAGAAAAACATCTTTGAAAAAGGTTGTGGAGTACGAGCGCTTCAAGTAAGAGACTCGAGCCAAGGAGACAGAGTTCAGACTCTCTAACAGCATGGGGATACTCCTCAAAAAAGGAAGAGAACTGAATTCAAATCAAATCAACCCTTCCGCCCTGAATTTGAGCTGCTAAGAACCGCGTCTCACCCCAAAGTCGTCAAGGAAGGATGTAAATCTTGATGGAAAACTAAAAAAGTTAGCTTTGCTTTTAGATGTGAAAACAATGAAAGGTAAACAATCAGTTTTCTTTGGGCAATTAGAAATTAAAAATGTTTATTTTCTAGAGTCTTAAAGTAGGGCAGATACTAAATTGGGAATTAAATTAACTCGATTTCAATGTATACATCTTCAGGGACTTGTATCCTCATGATTTGTCTGAGGGTACGTTCATCTGCGTCTAGATCTATTAACCGTTTATGGATTCTTAGTTGCCAACGTTCCCAGCTATGAGTGCCTTCACCACAAGGGCTTTTTCTCACAGGTACTTTTAATTTTCTTGTAGGTAGGTGCACAGGCCCCCACATACGGACTCCTGTGCGTTTAGCTATAGTTTTTACTTGTGTGCAGACAAAGTCAAGGCGTGAAGGATCTCTGCCAGATAATCGTATCCTAGCTTTTTGAACCATGAATCTACACCAGCATTCTAAAAAATAATTAGTTGTTTGGGTTGTAATCAATTTTTTTGAGGTTTTTGTTTGATATTTGAGAAATAGATATGTTTTTTATTTAAATAAAGATAGAAAAAGATGTTAAGACATTTTTTTTGGAGCAACATCTTCTACGATTCCTACAGCAATCGTCATGCCCATATCACGTACTGCAAACCGCCCTAAAGGTGGAAAATCGGAGAATTTTTCGATGACCATTGCTCGAGTAGGAATTAGTTTTATCATCGCACCGTCTCCGCTTTTGAGGTGAGATGGATTAGCTTCTATTGTCTGGCCAGTACGGCGATCAATTTTGCTTTGTAATTCGCTTATTGTGCATGCTACTTGGGCGGTATGTGCGTGTACTACTGGGGTATATCCTGCAGCAATAGCGGTAGGGTGATAGATTACAAATATTCGGCCTGTAAACTCTTTAACAACAGTGGGAGGACTATCCAGGGGACCAGCGACATCACCGCGCCGCAGATCTTTTTTACCTAGTCCTTTCACATTAAATCCAATGTTATCACCAGGCTCGGCTTTAAGTATTCTTGTATGATGCATTTCAAGGGTTTTAATTTCGCCTTGTTTATTTGAAGGCATAAAAACAACAACATCCCCTTCCTTTAGTACTCCTGTTTCAACACGCCCTACTGGAACTGTACCTACACCAGTGATTGAATAAACGTCTTGAACTGGGATTCTTAAAGGTTTATCTATAGGCTTTTCAGGCACTACAAAGACATCTAGAGCTTCAAAAAAGACTGGTCCATCATACCAGGGCATGTTGGAGCTACGCTCCATTAAATTATCACCAGTCCATGCAGAAACGGGCACATAAGTAACTATTAATTTTGTTTGTAATTCGCGCTCAATTAATTTGAAGATACGATCTACATTACTCTTAACTTCTTCGTATCTATCTTTTGACCAGTTTACTGTCATGTCGTCCATTTTGTTGACGGCTACTAAAAATTGGCTAACGCCCAGAGTTGCCCCTAAAACTGCATGCTCGACAGTTTGTCCTCCTTTACCGATACCTGCCTCAAATTCGCCTTTTTTGGCAGAAACTGTTAAAATCGCAGCATCAGCCTGAGAAGTTCCAGTAATCATGTTTTTAACAAAATCTCTATGACCAGGACAGTCTATAATTGTGAAATAATATTTTTTAGTATCAAATTTATAAAAGGCTAAATCAATGGTGAGACCTCGCTCCCGTTCTTCTTTTAAGCGATCGAGCACAAAAGCAAATTTAAATGAAGGATCTTTTAATTTTTCAGCTTCAGACTCTAAAGAACGGATAGTACGATCATCAATAACGCCTGCCAGATATAATACGTGACCCATCAGCGTACTTTTACCATGGTCTACATGGCCTGTGATAACCAAGTTAAGATGGGGTTTTTCTTTACTCATTTTATTGGGCCTCCTTTTATTCACTTTAATTTTTCATTCTTTCTTTTTTAGCTTTTCGTTATTCTTATTTCAGTTGAAAGGGGGATAATATGGTTTTATTAATCCTTTATTAAGTTATCGCGTAAAAGTTTTTACATAAATTATCTACTTTTTAAAAAGTTAATTTTTATTAATTTATATTAAAATCTTCCGATTCATATTCACACGGTGAGGCATATTGAGAGGGTTTGAATATCTTGAGCATACGGCGGATGTATATATTAGAGCATATGGTAATAGTTTGAAGGAAGCTTTTGCAGAAGCTGCACGTGCTACCACCAATGTTATGACAAATGTCGATCAAATAGTTCCAAAAATTGAGAGGGAATTTTACGTAAAAGCAGAAGATCTTGAAGGACTATTATACAGGTGGATAGAAGAGATAATTATTATCTTTGATGTTGAACAAATTGTTTTTTCGGATTTTGAAGTTAAGATAGAAAAATATAATAATGAATGGAATCTTAAAGCTAAAGCGAAAGGAGAAGAATTTGATCCTTCAAGGCACGAAATAGGAACAGAGATTAAAGCTATGACATATGGTATGATAAAAATAGAAGTTACAGATAAAAGAACGATAGTAGAATTCATTTTAGATATTTAAATATTTTAATAAATAGATAAGGTTTAAATCTATTTATATAATTTTACAGGTGGTTTTTATTATAAAGCTAAAAACCACTGTTATTTTGATTTTTAAATTCTAAATCAAATAATAATTTTCTAAAACTAAGGTGGAAAAAATGAAAAAAGAGATGAAAAAAACGCTAAAATACCCATTGGAAAAAATTGATAAGTTTACTTGGAAATTGTCAAAATCCTATAAAAACTCCATGTTAGTTGATGGAATTATTTATGCGGATGAAAATTTGATGCAAAGTATTACTAAAGATAGAACTCTTGATCAGCTAGCAAATGTAGCGTCTCTTAAAGGAATTTTATCCAAAGCAATAGCTATGCCTGACGCCCATGAAGGTTATGGTTTCCCCATCGGAGGTGTAGCCGCAATTGATGCGGAGAAAGGTGTCATTTCCCCAGGGGGGGTAGGATTTGATATAAATTGTGGCGTAAGAATGATTCGCTCAAATTTGAGAATAGAAGACGTTAAACCAAATATGAAAGAGATTGTAAATTTGCTTTTTAAAAACGTACCTTCGGGGCTTGGAAGTAGGGGGCAGATTAGAGTAACAGAATCTCAGTTGAGAGAAGTTATGATAGGAGGGCTAAAATGGGCTTTAGAAAACGGTTATGGATGGGAAACGGATATTGAGCATTGTGAAGAAAATGGAGCGATGAAAAACGCGGATCCTTCTAAAGTTTCTCCCATGGCAATAAAAAGGGGGATTCCGCAACTTGGATCTTTGGGTAGTGGTAATCATTTTTTAGAAGTGCAAGTAGTTGATAAAATCTTTGATGAACGAACTGCTAAAGTCTTTGGTATAGAAGAAGAGGGGCAAATCACCGTCATGATCCATACAGGTTCAAGAGGGTTTGGACATCAAATTGCTTCAGATTATTTAAAAACCATGGAGCGTGCCATGGAAAAATACGGTATAAAAGTGCCAGATAGGGAGCTTGCTTGTGTGCCTTTTAATACTAGAGAAGGACAGGATTATTTAAATGCTATGGCTTGTGCGGCGAATTTTGCATGGACAAACAGACAGATGATTTTACATGGGGTAAGAGAATCTTTTGAAGAGGCATTTAAGCAATCTGCAGAAGATTTAGGTTTAAGGCAAATATATGATGTGTGTCATAATATTGCGAAGATTGAAGAACACATGATTGATGGTGTTAAAAGAAAGGTAGTGCTTCATCGAAAAGGTGCAACTAGGGCGTTTCCTCCGGGGCATCCAGATGTGCCTTCAGATTACCGTAATGTGGGGCAACCGGTCCTTATTCCAGGCACTATGGAAACTGCAAGTTATTTACTTGTAGGTAGTGAAAAAGGCATGGAGATATCTTTTGGAAGTACTGCTCATGGAGCAGGAAGATTGTTAAGCCGTAAAGCTTCAATAAAAAGGTACTGGGGAGAGACTGTAAAAGAGAAGATGGAAAAAGTAGGGATTATAGTAAAAGCAGCAAAGATGAAAGTATTAGCAGAAGAAGCGGGCGGAGCATACAAAGATGTGGACAATGTAGCAAAAGTCTCTCATGAACTTGGTATTGGAAAGTATGTAGCAAAAATGCGACCTATTGGCATAGTAAAAGGTTAAGCATTTATCCATATTTTAGATAAGGAACAAGTAGATAACTTTTCAACAATTTTTGCTCAATATATATACAACATTATCTCGGATAATTTAATGGAAAATGGTTAGGTGATTGAATAAGTGGTTTTCTTTAGAAAAATTATTATTAAATTATAGTAAGATGTGCGAAAAAAATATGCAGTTTTGATGTTTAGAAACTTTCACTTGAGACAAATGGGTAGATAGAGCTGAATAAGAATGGATGAAAATTTTTTTGTGTGGACAGAAAAATATCGCCCACGTTTTATAAAAGATGTTGTGAATCATGACGAGATTAAAGCACACTTAAGTTCTTTTGTTGAAACTAGGCAAATGCCGCATTTGCTATTTTGTGGAAAACCAGGAACTGGTAAAACTACGGCTGCTTTATGTTTAGCAAATGAACTTTTTGGAGAGTATATGGATCAAAATTTACTGGAGCTTAATGCAAGTGATACGCGAGGGATTGACGTTATTAGGAATCAAGTAAAGGAGTTTGCGCGAACTAAATCAATGGGAAATGTTCCTTTTAAAATTCTGATCTTAGATGAGGCGGATAATTTAACTTCTGACGCACAACAAGCCCTTAGAAGGACTATGGAGAAATATACCCGTACTTGCAGGTTTATACTTATTGGTAATTATTCTTCCAAAATTATAGAACCAATTCAGTCTAGATGCGCAATTTTTCGTTTTATGCCTCTTTCGGATGAGGATATTGAAAGTTATTTAAAAATGATTTCTAAAAAAGAGAGTATAAAATTGGAACCTAAAGGGTTAAAAGTTATTTTACATTTTGTGGAGGGAGATTTAAGACGAACAATAAACATAATGCAAGCAGCAGCAACAGCAGGAGAAACCGTCAGTGAAGAGTCCGTTTTGAGGGTTATCGGGCTTGCTAGTCCAGAGGAAGTCAAAGACTTAATATTAACAGCCTCAAAGGGTAATTTCTTGGATGCAAGGAAAAGATTAAGGACGCTATTAAACGAATATGGAATTTCAGGAATCGATTTAATTAGACAGATTCACAAGGAATTACTTGAATTAGAAGAAATTGACGATATAAGTAAGGTAAAGATCGCAGAAATTTGCGGAGAAGTAGATTTTAGGTTAACTGAAGGAGCTAATGATGAAATCCAGCTCTTAGCGTTTATAGCAAAGGTAACATCGTTAGGATTAAAATTAGATTAATTCTTTTTGTTTTTTAATTACTTTAATTTCACCAATGGAAGTATTAGGATATTGCCCTTTTTCGTCTTTTTCAACATATTTAAGCATGTCAAAAATCGATAACAATGCGATCATAACACCATTTAATGCTTCGAGTTCTACGCCGGTTCTTGCTATGCTTTTCACTTCAACAGACACTAATACTTGTGATGCTTCTTCATCTATCTTAAAATCTACATCAACATTTAAGATCGGTATTGGATGCGCTAAAAAAATTAAGTCTGAAGTTTTTTTTACGGCATTTATAGCGGCAAGAGAGGCGTTTGAAAAAGCATCCCCTTTTTTAACTTTCCCTTCCTTTATTAAACGTATGCTTTCAGGTTTAAGCTTAATAACTCCTTCGGCTTTCGCCACTCTTAGAATTGGTGGTTTATTTCCTATATCAACCATGTCGGCTTTTACTTTTTCACCACCTTGAAACTCGTCTTTTCGGGAGATAGTAGATGGTTTTTTTACCACCATTTAAAACACCATAAATTCTACTTATTTATATTTTATCAGTAAGTAAAAGAAAATGAAATGTTTTTGGTATTATTTTTAAACTTCCTTAAAAACCTAATTAGTTGTGGGGTATGTTCAAAGTGGCAGAAAATGAAACTTTATCGGTGGTAAAAGCACACAAAAAAGATGCGCCAAAACACGTTAAAGTGTGGGTTATAGTTGTCAGTGATTCAAAGTATGAAATGAAAGTAAAGGGATTAGAAAATGCAGATTTGTCGGGATCTTTGATTACTAAGCTTTTTGTCGAGTCAGGACACTCTGTGGAAAAATATGAGATAGTTCCAGATAGCGGGAAGTTGATAGAAGAGCAGTTTGAGACTTTTCTTAGAAGTAGTGCTGATTTGATAGTTTTTAGTGGGGGTACTGGGATTTCAAAAAGGGATATAACCGTTGAAACTATAAAGCCGAAGTTAGGTAAAATATTGGAGGGATTTGGGGAACTTTTTCGATATCTTAGTTATAAGGAAATAGGAGCTGCGGCTTTTCTTTCTAGGGCTTTTTCGGGGGTCATTGATAGGAAAATAGTGTTTTGTCTCCCTGGTTCACCTAATGCTGTTAAATTGGCCGTAGAAAAGTTGATTTTGCCCGAAATAGGCCACGTGGTGAAGATTGTAAGGAGGTGAAA
Source organism: Candidatus Wukongarchaeum yapensis (assembly GCA_016840425.1). Classification (GTDB taxonomy): domain Archaea; phylum Asgardarchaeota; class Wukongarchaeia; order Wukongarchaeales; family Wukongarchaeaceae; genus Wukongarchaeum; species Wukongarchaeum yapensis. The sequence goes on along the minus strand of JAEOSI010000015.1, from coordinate 12,105 downwards.
AATATGGATTCGCGGAAAGAGAATTTTCATGTTTTTAAATCACTTATAACTTATAATGATGCAGTGGAAGAAATTTTGGAAAAAGTTGATATTTTGGGAGTGGAAGAAATTTTTTTAGAAAAATGTTTTGCCAGAATTGCAGGCAGAGATCTAGAAGCTAAGATGGATGTTCCTACTTTTGATAGAGCTGCAATGGATGGATTTGCAGTAGTCGGGGAGGAAACCTTTGGAACCTCAACTCAGGCACCAATCACTTTTAGACTAACAAAAAAAGGAGGGAAAAAGATTTTCAAAATGGGGGAAAAACTGGCAGTTGAAGTTATGACTGGCGCGCCTATTCCACGAGAGACTAATGCTGTAGTAAGAGTGGAAAATGCGAAAAGAATCGGAGAAACTATTGAGATATATCGTCAAGTTATTCCTGGAGAGAATGTATCTACTAGGGGAGAAGATGTAAAAAAAGGCGAATTAGTAGTATTAAAAGGGAAGAGAATAAAGGCCACAGATATAGCGATCTTAGCGGCTTGTGGTTACTATAAGGTTCCAGTAATGACTCTCCCCAAGGTTGCGATATTGTCTACTGGAAATGAAATAGTACCACCTTATATGATTTTAGAGTTTGGTAAGGTATATGATTCAAACAGTTATGCGATAGCATTTTTAGTTGAAGAGTGTGGAGGCATTCCTGTTATTTTTGGGGTAGTAAGTGAAGAAAAGGATGATATAATGAGCGCTATTATAAAGGCGATTAAAACATCCGATGTTATAATAACTAGTGGAGGCACATCAGTTGGAAAGAAAGATACAGTACCTGAAGTTATTAATGAAATGGGGGAACTTTTGTTTCGGGGGGTTAATATAAAACCAGGAAAACCTACATGTTTTGGACTGATTAATAATAAACCAGTTTTTGGTCTTCCAGGGTTTCCAGTTTCAGCTATGATATCTTTTGAGGCTTTTGTTATCCCTGCTTTATTAAAAATACTGGGGGTTAAAGAAAGAAGACTTTGGCCAAAAATTTATGCAAAGATAAGTAGAAATATCCCGTCAGTTCTCGGAAGACGGGACTTCGTACGGGTTAAATTGGAATATGAAGAAAATAGAAGCAATTTACCTTACGCAATACCAGTTCGTACAGGAGGGGCTGGAATAATAAGTAGTATGAGGACAGCTAATGGATATGTAATAATCCCTGAGAATTTAGAAGGTATAACTGAAGGAAATGTCGTGGAAGTTTATACATTTAATCCAATAACTATTTGTTAGTATGATTTTAATGGAATTTAATTTCCATAGTTTATGGGATTTTTGGTTTTTTGGATATATTCTAGTTTGGTGAGAGGTAATGGAACCATTAATTATAGGAATTAATAGTTTTTACAGGAAAGGGGGTAAGACAAAAATTTTAGTTGATCTAATTGAGGAGCTTTCTAAAAGGAGTGTTCCTGTAGCAGTGATTAAGAGTATCCATTCAAGATATGATTTAGAAAAGGAAGGAATAATTTCAGGAAATGAGATAAAAGACACTAAAAGATTTAGAATTGCAGGAGCAAAGACTGTTATTGGAGTTACTCATAAAGAAATAATTAAATTAAAAAAATTCGATGAAAATACGAGGGTTTTAGAAGGAATTAAAGAAGTTTCAGACGATGTGATCATAGTTTTTTTGGAAGGATTTAAACATTTAAAATATCCAAAAATATTTCTAATACAATCACTAGAGAAAGAATTGGATGAACTAAGAAAAATAAAGAATGTTATTGCTGTTACAACTACTAATAGAGAAATAGAAGAAGAACTAATGGAAAAAATGGATAAATTTATCCCAATAGGAGAAATAAAGAGTTATATTTTAGAGACTTTGAAAAAACATCTTTTATCAGAACTTCCAGGGAAAAATTGTGGAAGATGTGGATTTAAAGACTGTAAAAGCTACGTTGAAAGTTATATTTCAGGGAAAAGTTCATTGAAATGTATATTAGAACCAGACATTAATGTTAAAGTTAATGATGAAAGAATCTCTTTAAAACCATTTGTTAAAGATGTTTTTCGAGAGATTAACTTTGCATTAATACATACGTTAAAAAATGTTCCAGAAGGCTCAAAAATAAAAAAAATAGAAATAAAAATTAGTCTATAAAAAGATTATTCATTTAAGTGAAAAAATAAAATAACTAAAGTTTCAGAAAAAGTTGGTTGCGTGATTATGGGCAGATTACCAGAGCTGGAATAAATTTTTTAATGCTCTTGCCCTTGTTTGTTCAATACAATACCGATAAATCCTTATTCTTCCGAATTTTTTTTCTTGTACTATGCCTGCTTTAGCAAGTTGTTCTAAGTGTTTTAGAGTTATTGTGTGATTAAGTTTTGTCCTGTTTATGATTTCAGATATGTTAAGCTCTCCTTCTTCTGCTAATAATCTAAGTATCCTTACCCTACCTTTAGATGAAAGTACCTCTTCGATAGGAGGCTCTTCTTTATTTTTTTCTATTTTATTCACCATAAACATTAACTTACCCCCAGATCTTCCAACGATGAGAAATATGATAAGAACAATCGTTTGGCAAATTAGTGATACCTAGAAGTGAAGTGAACTACTCCTCCCTATCGGGGGGAGTTTCCTGGTTCAACGACTGAACTTGCTGAGATTTCTCTCGGTAGAGGTTCTGTCTCCCCAGGCGTAAATTCGGACAGTCCCTGCCCTAACACTTCTTCTAAACCTCTTTTCAAGACAACAAACGCGGAGTTGTAGTCTCTGCCAATTTCTAAACCACAGTAAGGGCATTTATGGGTTCTTACAGCCAAACTTTTCTTTACTTCTTTACCGCATTTATAACACTCTTGTGAAGTTCCTCCCGGATCCGCCTCTAAAACCGTCTTACCAGCTCTTTCAGCCTTATAAGACAAAAATTGCGTGAATCTTTTCCAAGAGGAATCCATCATGTTACGAGCATTATAACTAATCCTTATCAAACCGTTTACGTTTAGTTTTTCTACGGCTATAAAATCATAATTTTGGACATAAAATCTTGACAGTTTGTGTAAGAAATCATCCCTCTGATTTTTGATTCTTTCATACATTTTTGCAACTCTTATCTTCTGTTTCTGATAGTTGTTAGAGCCTTTCTTTTTCTTAGATAGTTTTCGTTGTATTTTTCTCAAATTTTTAAAATATTTGTTCAGGTAAAGAGGGTTTTCTATTTGCCTGCCACAAATATCGGTAACATAGTGGATTATTCCCATATCAATTCCTACAACTTTCTTCTCAACCCCTTTTTTAACGGGTATAGTCTGTTCACAACAAATTAAAGCATACCATTTACCAGAACAATATCTCTTTATTGTTACCTGTTTTATTTTCTTCCCTTCCACTGTTCTATGCATCCTAATCTTTATATCCCCAATCTTCGATAAATGTAACAGGTCATGTCTCTTACCAGTCTCTATGATTTTAAACCCGCTCTGATTATATGTAAAAGTTTTAAACCATCCTTTACTCTTAAATCTAAGTTTCCCTACTTTTTTACCGTTCTTCTTCAACCTTGCCAAACCTCTCAGATTTGAGAACAACCTGTACGATTCATATTGGAGAACTTTAGAGTAAACTTCTTCCAGCTCTGGATGCTTTTCTTTTAGCTCTGGAATGGAGTTTTGCAACTCCAACCTATTAGGCTTACCCTCCTGCTTGTTTAAACCCTCTAACATTTGATTGTAGACAAACCTACACCTATCAAGAACTTCTAACAGTCTTTTTTCTTGCTCTTGGTTTGGATACAGCCCAAATTTGTAACTTATCATTTTTATCTACCTTGAGTTTCCTAAAAACTTTTATAAACACCGTGATTCATCCCCTCCCTCGCAGAAGGAGACTTCTCGTTAAATAAGTTTAAAGTTATTTTGATATTGTTAGGTTTTTTTTAATTGTTTCTCGGAATATTTATCCAAAATTGTTTCTATTTTCTTTTCAACTATTTTTGCAGGAGCGTCAGCTATGGTGATTAAAGTGGTTTTTCCTCGATATCCTTTTGAAGAGATTTTTGTTGCAATAATGCTTTCCATTTCAAGTTCTTTGATGTATTCCCAAAGCTGAGTGTGGACCCTTGGTTTTTCCTCATATTCCTCACAAATAACTGTATAAACTTCTTCCAAGTCGCCCATGGTGATATAGGCTTTATTTTCTTTTTTTAGTGTTCTTGCGATTGATAATAAGGTTAAGAGTTGTTGTTTTGAAAGAGTCTTAACCGTTTCTTGCCTTATTACGGGGTATATATCGCCTTTCGCCTTACGAGCATGTTCAGGGGCTATTTTTAATTCAAAATTTTTATCGGCGTATTTACCAGCACGCCATAATAAATCTAAGGCTAGACGAGCATCACCCCATTGTGAAGCGATATCTGCAATTAAATCTACCGTTTCAGAGAGAACGGTTCCCTCATAAAAAGCTTCTTCTATCCTAGCCCATAAAATATCTTTAAGCTGATTTATGGCATATTTGTTTAGGCTTATTATGTTTTTTTGAAAAGTGCTAAGGGTGCTAATATCAAAAAGGTTGTAATAATTTATGGTTTTGCCTATTACTATGAGAGAAATCCGTTGAATCGCGTTTAATTTATCATCATTTAATCTAATAAGATCATAGATAAAATCGGCACTATTATTTTTTCGTAACAAATAATCTGCTTCATCGAGAACTAAAAGTAGAAAGACATTGTTTTTCTCTAAAACTTCGTTAAGAAGGTATAAAAGTTCGGCTGTTGAAAAACCTCTAAGTGGAATATTAGGGCTAAAATTCCTTATGATTGTAGTGAGTATTAAAGTGTTAGTTTTTTGTTTTCTACAGTTGATATGTATATACTTCAAGTTAATATTTCTGAGACTAGCACTTTCTTCTAAGAAAGCACCAAATCTTTTTGCAATAGCAGTTTTTCCAGTACCAACAGCCCCTAAAATAGAAACAGTTTTGCTACACGTGCCAGGAGCCTGCATTAGAACTCGAAAAAATTGGGCTAATTGGCGTAATTCTGCATCCCTGTGTATTAAATGAGAGGGAACATAATCCGTTGAAAGTTTTTCTTCATTCATAAAAACAGATTTACGACCCAACTCCTCTTCAACTATATTGATGCCCACACAAAACCTCCTCAAAATTAATTTTTTAATTAATAACCCTGCTATAAAACAGTTGAAAAAATAAAATAACTAAAGAATAGAAAAGATAAGGAGAATATAAAAGAGAGGGCAGAGGGGGGGTAAAAACTGAAAAAAAGATATTGAAAATAAAAAAGCAGAAACTTTTTTTACTTATATTTCCTGTTATGAGTTATATTTTTTCCATGCAGTTCTATAGAATTTTCCACTATATTCTCTCCTACTGCCTAATTGTTCTTCAATCCGTAAAAGTTGATTGTACTTCGCCGTACGTTCGCTTCTTGCAGGAGCACCCAGCTTTATTTGACCACAGCATAAGGCTACGGATAAGTCGGCAATATAAGGATCTTCTGTTTCTCCAGACCTGTGGCTTACTACGACAGAATAATTATTTTCAAAAGATAATTTTGCAGCTTCAATAGCTTCTGTTAAACTACCTATTTGATTGACTTTCAAAAGAAGGGCATTGCAAGCATTCAACTGTATACCGTTTTTTAAACGTCCTATGTTTGTCACAAATAAATCATCACCCACTATTTGAGCTCTATCCCCTATTTTTTTCGTAAATTCAGCAAATATTTCAAAATCATCTTCTTCAAAAGGATCTTCAAAGATTTTAACTGGAAAAAGATCAGCTAATTCTAAATAATAATCTATCAGTTCTTCCTTAGGAAGAGACTTCCCATCTATAAGATACTTCCTAGTTTTTTTATCATAAAACTCCGAAGCGGCAGAATCGAGGGCAAAATGAAAATCTTTACCAGGAGTATAGCCTGTAGCTTCTACTCCATTAACAAGAGTTTCTAATGCTTCAATGGAAGTATTCATAGGAGGAGCAAAACCGCCCTCATCACCCACATTAACCGCGATTTTACCATATTTTTGCTTAATAGTATCTTTCAACTGCTGGTATACTTCACAAACACCTCTAACACCCTCAAACATGTTAAGAAAGCCTATAGGAACTAGCATGAACTCTTGTATAGCAAGATTGGATCCAGCATGTTTTCCTCCATTTATAACATTACTTAGCGGGACCGGCAGCAAGTAACCGTCAAGAGGCAAACCGGCTATTTTTCTAACATGTTCATATAATGGGATATTTTGGGCTTTAGCTGCAGCCCTTGAAACAGCCAAACTAACACCTAAAATAGCATTAGCGCCTAAAACACTTTTATTTTGGGTTCCGTCAAGATCAATCATTATATTATCAATTTCTGATTGATTTTGAGCCTCCTTTTCTAAAATTTTGGGCGTTATAAGTTCATGAATGTTTTTTATAGCTTTTTGAACACCTTTACCATGATATTTTGATTTGTCACCATCACGGAACTCTAAAGCTTCATGAGTTCCAGTACTAGCACCACTTGGAACTGCGGCCCTACCCACTATTCCTTTATCTAAAACAACTTCAACTTCTACAGTGGGATTTCCTCTTGAGTCAAGAATTTGTCGCGCATAAACCTTCTTAATTTTCATTTAAAGACCCCTTGGAAAATATTTTTCAAAATTAAGGAAAGTTTTGTCTTTTATAAGTTTGTGCATGTTTTCTAAAATACCAAAAATCGGTATTTCTAAAATCATTAAAGATTTTCAAAGAAAAAAGAAAAATAAACAATATTATTCAATATTATCAAGAAATATCGGAGTTTCTGGAAAGTCAGGGTAGAGGCCTTTTCGTTGCCTAATTTCAAGTATGAGGTTTTTTAACTTGTTTTTAGGGACAAAAGCCCAATGATCAAGTTTCATTTGCCAAAGAGCGGTTCCACTAGTTTCACTTCTTAATTCTGAAGCTAAATTAAAGGTATCAGCCACAGGTATAAACCCGGTTATAATGAAAACAGGAGGTTTTTCTTTAATACTATGAATAGTTCCTCTCCTTTTAGAGAGAACATGTTTAACCTTTCCAATGAAATCACGAGTAAGACGTATCGTTATTTTATAAATAGGCTCTAATAGTGATGGACCAGATGAGATTATTGCATCCCATATAGCATTTTTAACCATATGAACGATTTCACTTCCCCGTTTTTGAATAACATCAGCATAATTTAAGTTTTTGACCAAAATTTTTATCCCGCGAAGAGATTCTTCGCATAAAGGACCAGAATTACAAGCTTGCAAAAATCCGGATACTATGGAATCTTTAACATCAGACAAAAGTTGAGAATTTTCAAAATCTAAAAGCAAGATATTTCCTGTAGCAGATAATCCCAAAATTTTCCTTAAATCAAGGAAAGTTTTATCGATAAAGTCTCCTACCAATTTCGGCGATTCTTTTTCTGTAAAAGGACCATTTATACCCGTGTTAATTATTAAGTCTACAATTTTTTCCTCGAGAGGTTCAACTATCAAAGACATTTCATTATAATGATTAGGGCTCTTAACAACAATGGGATGAGGAGTTTTTTGCGTAATGCTTTCCCTAAATGAAACAATTGGAGGAGAAATTGAAACATCTATGCCATGTTCTATAATTTTCTTTGCTGCTATTTCAAGATGCAACTCGCCTATACCGCTTAAAAGGTATTCTCCGGTCTCTTTATTAATAGAAACTTTGAGATTAGGATCTTCAATAACAAGATTTTTTTCCATTATTTCAATCATTTTGGGTAAACCTTTCGGATTTAAAGGTTCTATAGCAACTGTGACAACAGGTTCACTCACATATTTTATTAACTCAAAAGGAACCATAGAATCCGCTATAGATAAATCACAAACAGTATCCCCAGGACGTGCTTCTTCAAGACCCAGAAGAGCCACTATATTACCAGTAGAAACCTCGTCTACAACAATGCGATTTTCACCCATAAACATGCTTACTTGATGAACTCTGTTCCGTTTCTTTTTAGAAAGAATAAACACCTTATCGCCAACATGGACAACACCAGAAAAAATTCGCCCCATACAAATAACACTTTTAACTAAAGGATCAATGTAAGAATGATTTATAACAATGACAAGAGGAGAACTTGAATCACATTTAAGCATGGCTTGACCGATTTCACTAGAAAGGTCACCATGCCAAAGTTTAGGTATACGATAAGCCTGAGCCTCCGTAGGAGAAGGAAGATGATTAACAATCATATCAAGTACAGCAGAATGAAGAGGAAGCAAAGTGCTAAGCTTTAAAAACCCATTATTTTGGGCATAAAACTGAATTATGTCTGAAAATTTTACACCTTTTTCTTTAGCAATTGGTAATGTAAAACCCCACCTATGAAGAGCTGAACCAAAAGTCACAGATCCTGCAGCAGGTTTAACTTTCCATAATTTAATGAATTTTGGCTCTGCATAAGAATCGATGATGCCATTAAAGTCGCTAATTATAGAACTTAAACGTTTTTGGATTTCTTTGGGAGATAGTTTTAACTCGCGGATAAGACGGTCTAATTTGTTAATAAATAGTACAGGTTTTACACATTCATTTAACGCTTGTTCTGTAACAATTTCTGTCTGAACCATAATTCCTTCTAAAGCATCTACAACTACTACTGCACCGTCAATTATTCGCAGTGCCCTTGTTACTTTTCCACTAAAATCAATATGACCGGGGGTATCTATCAGATTAAGTATGTAAGATTTATTGCCGATTTTATGTAAAAGAGATATTATAGCTGTTTTTATCGTTATACCTCTTTTTTGTTCTTCTTCCAAATAATCTAGAGCAAGAGCCTTTCCCGCAACATTTGGTGAAAGTAGACCAGCAGCAACTAACAAATTGTCAGCGAGGGTTGTATTATGTACGAAAAATCCTTCCACAACTAAATTATGAGTATCAGGAACAGAAAAATCATAAACATAATTTTCAAACATTAAACTTTTTGAAACCACTTTTTCAAAACATATATCTTTGCTATTAAGTGGAATTGTTTTAGAAATAAAATCAGGATCATTGGGAGTTACATGCAACGTATTAGGCACAATTATATAATCTCCTTTTTTCAGATTCTTTGCATTTTTTTCTATGATTTTATTACCGTTTAAAACTAAAAATTTGTGCTCAGGAGTAACTTTTACTTTTCTTCCATTCCCTAATGAAACTTCAATCAAATTAGAATCATATTTTAATCGCCAGATATAGGTTATGGGTTTCCACAAAATGCATCCAGTAGAAACATCTAGAGATATGGTGCGCAAACCTTTTGAAGAAACATCTAAAACTGTTTCATTTTTACCAGAAAAAATTATCGGAGATTGTTTAAAGGATTCAAAAAGTACAGAAGCTTTCTCCCATTGACCATTAACATAAACTTTTGAATCACCAGAAACACATTTTCCATGATCAACATGGGAACATATGCAGAAATTACGAATGTTTTCTTTAAAAAGCATAATCTTATTTATATCGTCTACAAGCCGTCTGATTTTAGAAGACAATCTCAAAGTACTCCTTTAAAAATAAAAAACTTGATAGATCATTAAGAGTAAATATTATTGAGACAATTTTATATATTGTTGGGATAAGTAAGGGGATAAGTAATGGTTGGGATAACTAATGGTTTTGGCAGAAAAAGATAGAAAAAAGATCAAGATAGACACTATAGAAACATGCCTAGACGCTATTTCAAAGTTTGACGTCTTTGAAGAACTTGAATTGCCACAATCCCCAGAAAGAGCAGAACTACGGGAAATGATAGAGACTATTTTAGAAGAAAAAGGTTGGTTCTTCGAATTTGAAAAGGACCAAAACAACGAAGAATTAGACACGTTGATATGCAGGATTTATAAAGGAGTTGCTGCATCCTAATTATCATTTTAGGTTATTATATTTTTTTTGATAATTATGGAAAGGTTAATGTAAAGATATTATATTAAAAAAATTAAGGTTAAATAAATAAAAATAAGATCATTTTTTCTTATCTTTTCAATTATTTATGGTAAAGAGAGGTGGTTGCTAATGGTGAAATTAAAAGACCCAGAAGAACTAAGAGATATGTTTGCTAACACCCCTATGGAAAATAGGAGAATTTTCTCCATTGTAGCTCATATACATCATGGAAAAACCTCAATAACAGATTATTTGCTGAGCAAAGCAGGGTTAATGGCGGATACAGAAGCAGGAAGGAAGCTGCTAACAAATTGGGATGTTATCGAAAAGGAACGAAAGTTAACAATTTTTGGTAGCGTAATTAATTTAGGGTTTGAGTATGATGGTAAGGCATACTTGCTCGAAGTTAATGATACGCCAGGGCATATTAGTTGGACCGGTGAAGTTTCAAGGGCTTTGCGTTGTTCTGATGGGGTTGTGCTTGTAGTTTGTGCAGTGGAGGGAATTTTAACTCAAACAGAAACCAATATTAGGCTCTCTGTGGGTGCAGAAGGGTGTAAACCGGTTTTGTTCATCAATAAAGCGGATAGGCTTATTTCTGAGCTTAGATTATCTCCTAAAGCGGCTTATGAGCGTTTGGATACCATAATCAGGGGGGTTAATGATTATATACGTAGAGTAGCCCCACCTCAGTTTGCTGAAGAATGGACTAGTAATTTTAAAGAAGGGACTGTAGCTGTTGGCAGTGCGAAAGACGGATGGGCTTTTACTTTTCCTGTTTTAAAACGTAAAAATATTACCCCAGAAATAGTTTTTGAGAAATACGCCGAAGGGGATAAGGAATGGTTACGTAAAACCTTACCGCTTCATGAAGCAATGTTGGAGATGGTTATTAATCATTTGCCAGATCCTGAAACAGGACAAAAAAATAAAATTCCATCTATTTGGAAGGGGGATCTTGATTCAGAAGTTGGAAAAGCCTTGCTTGATACTGACCCAAACGGGGATCTTTTAGGGGTTATTGCAAAAGTTGTAATGGATCCTAAAAGATTGAGGGCTTTTCTTGTAGGCAGAGTTTTTAGTGGAACATTAAAAGCAGGTCAAGAAGTTCGTTTGCTTACGAGAAAAAGCGTTCAAAGGGTAAAAAGAGTTGGGGTTCAGGAAGTAACAGATATTCTTGATATGCCAGAAATTAAAGCAGGGAACATGTTTAGCATATACGGCTTTATTTGCCCTGCAGGAGAATCGTTTTCAGACTCAAATATAGAACTAACGCCTTTTGAGCAGATTAAGTACGCGGTAGAGCCTGTTGTTTCACGTACAATTGAAGCAGCTAATCCTCAAGACATAGCTAAATTAGATGAGATAGTTAAAATGTGGACCTTGGCAGATCCTACGTTATTATTCACTTTCGACAAAGAGACTAAGAAAACGATTATTAGTGGCATAGACCCCTTGCAATTAGAAGTATTAGCTAGAAGAATAAACGATCATGTGCCTATAAATATGAGTGAACCTGTAGTCGTTTTCAGAGAAAAGGTTGAACAAAGAGGTCAAGAGTTTCACACTAAGAGTTCTAATGGGCATAATAAGATTAAGGGTTATGTAGAACCCCTTGATGAAAAGACCCTTGAACTAATTAAGACAAGAAAAGTTACTGCAGATCAACCAGAAAAAGAACGGGCAAGAATTCTTAAAGAAGAGGCAGGATGGAACATGAAAGAAGCAAGAAACATTTGGGATATATACAAAAACAACGTAATAGTAAATATGACTGCCGGAGTTCAGAGATTAGACCGGCTAAAACAAGCAATAATAAACGTGATTAATGATTTTGTTGAAGGAGGACCTCTTGCAAGAGAACCCGTAATGGGGCTGAAAATTGTCATTACAGACTGTTTTGTTCATGAAGATCCGGCGCATACAGGATATAGTGAAGTATTTACTATGACTAGTTCAGCGTTGAACATGAGTTTCCTCACAGCAGAACCTCGCTTGTACGAACCCGTAGTCAGAGTTGACATGCGCTTACCACTCCACATGATGGGAGAAGCTACAAAGCTTATTTCAGGACATAGAGGACAAGTAATAGACGTAAGACAACTTGAAAAAGAAGGTGAAGCGATAGTTACAGGGCTAATACCAACAATAGAAACAATGGACCTTGCAGATGAGCTAAGGAACGC
>JAEOSI010000014.1 GCA_016840425.1 Candidatus Wukongarchaeum yapensis | reverse complement strand
GCGCCACTAAAGGCGTTTCTACTTCATTAACCTCTTCAAAAAACTCATCATAAACCTTTGCGATCTCATTTTTCCTTTCAAGAATCCACTCTAATCTTTTAAGTTGCACTATACCTAAAGCAGCTTGCATCTCAGTCATACGATAGTTAAATCCTAAAACCACATGATTATACCTTCCCTTCTGTCCTTGATGACGGTAAACTCTCATTTTTTCCGCTAGCTCATCATTGTTCGTTGTGACCATCCCTCCCTCACCTGTTGTCATATTCTTGTTAGGGAAAAAGCTAAAACAAGCTACATGACCTAAAGTCCCTACCATACGACTCTTATAAGTAGACCCATGGGCTTCAGCAGCATCCTCAATAACTAAAACGCTCTCCTCCTCACAAATCTCCATTAAAGGATCCATATCTACAGGCTGTCCAAAAAGATGAACAGGAATAACAGCTTTAGTCCTACTATTTATCTTCTTTTTAACAGCATCAACATCAACGTTTAAAGTTTGGGGGTCGATATCTGCAAAAACCACCCGAGCATTCTGGAAAAGAACAACGTTTGCTGTAGAGATAAAAGTTAAGGGGGGTACAATAACTTCATCACCTTCACCAATACCTGCAGCAGCCAGAACAAGATGCAAAGCAGAAGTACCGTTATTGACAGCTATAGCATGCCGACAACCCACATAATGTGCAAATCCTTCCTCAAACTCGGCTACTCTAGGACCTTGAGATAACCACCCTGACAAAACTGCCTCATAAACTGCTTGGGCATCCTCTTCAGTAATAAAAACGTCAGAAACTGGTATCCTGAATCCCATTAGAAATCCTCTATCATCCTAATTCATTCTTATAATAACTTAAAAGTTGTTTTTTTCTTTAAGGAATTTATTGAAGTTTTCTTTTTCGATGATTTTATCTTTGTGTTTTAAGTAGGTTTTATAAGCTAGACTCTTGTTTCTTGATGTTTGAGGATGTTAAAAAGTTGCAGAGGAAGTTGTAGTGATTGTTAATAGTAAGGGGGAGATAGACACTATAAGCCACTATTTTATTTAGATATGAAGTTTGGTTTTGATGATCTTGCCTAAAGGAGAGGTTTAGTCCACTAATTTTAGGGGTAACATCCTCTATCCCAACTAAGAAAAAATTCCCTTCTTATGATTCAGCTTTTAGTCTTCTTCGTGCTTTAACTTGATAGCGCTATCACCTGGCTCGGAAAGGGATATCACTGTACCAATCTTGGCAACTTTTTCAGTTGGTATTAGTGCTTTACCACCTTCCTTTCTGAACTTCTTATCGATCTTAACCAAAAGATTAGAAACGTTCCATTTATCCAATATCACGGTATCTATCTTACCTATTTCAACCATATCCGAATCAAAAACTTTCTTTTCGAATAATTCTTTAACATCCATAACTTACACCACTTCCAGTAAGTCTTTTATTGAATTATTGATCAATTTAAAATTTTTCCTTCATCTTCTGAGCTTTTCAATGGCTTTTAATATTTTTTCTTCTTAACTTTTCATTTTTTATCTATTTCTTCAGGAATAAATTTAATATGGCAATTGGGTTTTAACATATTCTAATGTCTTTTTATATCTTTTAGGGTGAATAGTTTGTCTTATTTTGAGAGGGTTTTTGGTTGGTATTTTAGAAATGTAGTTTTTGGTGGTTTAAAAGTTCTTAGGGAGCGTAGATTTCTTCCTTTTTCCATCTCTGCTTTTATTCTTGGTTTTCTTACAACAGTTTTTATAGGATTTAAAGATCATGTTAAGTTTTTTGATGAATATTATGATTCCTTTTTACTTTTAGAAGCAATTTTCCTCGTATCCCTCCTTATTTCTTCCTCTTTTGTTTTAAAGGGAAAAACTTATCCAGTATTTGGCTTAACGTTTGGCTTAACCCTATTTTTTATCATTTCTCTTCATGAAAACTTCTTCTTTTCTGAAGATCATTTTTATGATTTTACAATCACTACTTTCTACGCTTGGATCGTAATCCTCAGCATTGGTATTTTTTCCCTTGTTCATAATTTCTTTACAAGTTGGGTTGGTAAAGTTGTTTGGATGGGTAATCCTGAGAAGCGCGTCCTCTTCTCTCCTCTCCTAAAATTCGTAATAGCTATTAGTAGTCTTGTTCCATTATACTTGTTTTTTTCAGAGGAACAGCTTATAGCCATAACCGCGCTAATAGCATGGATCTTGTTTTTTGTAAGCTTTTTTATTTATCCTAGAAGGTGGGATAATGGCAATGTTTTTGCAGCAATAATCGGATTCAGTTTCCTTTTTATTTTATACCATCTAATTTTCATGTTAAGAATATCAGAAAATATAGATCCACTCTTAACTATAGACTATTTCCTAATTCTAACTGGTTGTTTTTACTCAATACAAGCCCTCTCAAGAAAGATCAGAAAGTCTAATGTTCAGATTTTGAAAAAAATTGGTGAAGAAAGAATAATCCTTCCTCTAATTAGTGCAGCTTTAGGTTTTCACGTTTTTGCTTTAAGAATCGCCCTCGCCTTAGATTCCAAAGATCCTGCAGTAAGATTTCACAAATTTTCCGCCATAGCTTTAACTGTAATCCTTTTAACAGCCCTTTTCCTATTCACTTTTTCACAAAATTTTAGGGATTGGACGACCTATATACCAAGTAATAAAGAGACTTTTAAAAAATTCTTAAGCCTCCTCACAGCAGAAGAAACAAAAATCCTTTTCTCCTCTCTAATAAAATCTACGGGTGAAAAAATAGTTTCTAAAACCTTTGAAGTAAAAGAAAAAGCCAAAGAATCAATAGAAAACATCAAGAAAAAAGCCATAGAAAAACTTAAACAACTCTAAATTTGAAATCGAAAGTGGAGAAATTCTAGCTTGGAAGAATTAATCCTAACAAATAAAATCCCCTTTAACCTTAAAGAAACCGTTCTTTGCGGTCAAACTTTTAGATGGTGCAAATTTAACAATTTTTTATACGGGGTAGTTAACAAAACCATAATAAAAATAGCACAACAAAAAGAAAAAAACAGCATCACTTTCGAATACTACCCTGAAACCTACATGGGAAAAAAAGAAATAGAATACTATTTCGCCCTAGATCACGACCTTTTAAAGATCCTTTCCCAAATCAATAAAGATAAACTAATTAAAGGAGCTATCAATAAATACCACGGATTAAGGATACTAAGACAACAACCTTGGGAATGTTTAATCTCCTTTATTCTAGCCACCAATAAGGGCATTCCCCAAATTAAAGGAATGATTGAAAATCTTTGCAGAAAATTTGGAGAAAAAATCGTATACGAAGGTCACACATTTTATTCTTTCCCGGATCCTGAAGCAATTAAAAAAGCTTCAATGACCGAAATCCTTGAATGTGGCGTGGGGTACAGGGCTCAATCAATCCTTGATACTGCCTTTAAGGTTGCAGAGGGAATTTTTAATCTTGAAGAATTAAAAAAACATCCTTACAAAACCTTGAAGAATCGCCTTATGACAGCTCGAGGAGTAGGTCAAAAGGCGGCGGATTGTATTGCTTTATTTGCCTATGAAAAGCTTTCTGCCTTTCCTATAGACGTACACATCGGATGTTTAATGCTAGAATATTACGATAACCTTTTCAAAGATGTCGAAATCCCTATGAATAAAAATATGACAAAAAAGCAGTATGAACTCATCAGTGATCGTGGGAGAAAGTATTTCGGAGAATATGCAGGCTATGCCCAAGAATATCTATATCACTATCACCGCCAACAGAAAAAGAAAAAAAGCCGACATAGAGCTTAACGTATATTTTCGACTTTTTCAGGGTTCCACCTCCACCCTTCAGCCTCCCTCACAAGTTCCATCTCCTCCTTTGTCTTCTCAAAAACTTTCCAAGCCTTCTCTTTAAAGTCTTCGTCTGAAAAAAGAATCTTTCCCGTTTCTAAAGCGTCCAAAACCACAAAATTGAGCGATCTTATCTCATCAAAAAAGTGGTCAGATTTAACGCCAAACGGTTCAATTCTTCCCTCAACTAAGCCTGGAAAATTCTCCCCTATATTCACACTAAGCTAATCTGCTACCACTAAAACATCAATATCGCTATACTCTGTCCAACTATCCTGAGCAAAAGAACCGAAGAGAATGACCAACCTTAAACTAAACCTACTCCTCAACGATTCAATATACCTTTTAACTTCCTCTAATGCTTTTTCTGCAAAATTCAACAATTATCTCAGCCCTCCTTAAACTCTCCTTAGCATGATTTTCTTCGTAGTAATCAACAGGAGCTCCCTCATGATAAGTGTTAACGTATCTCGTTTGAAAATAGTGCTTATCAAGCTCTCTTGCCTCTCTTAATAAACCCTCCTCTACGGGAACCCCCAAACTTTGAACAGCTTTTAACAGGGCAAAAGCTGAATGCCCCCATCGCTCTATACCGCTCGATGTAAGCAAAGCTTTAACCGCAAATTCCGCAGCCTGTTGTGAAAAAAACCAGCTAGCCCAATAATTTCCATTTTCAAGAGATCCTTAACCTGTTTTAGCGCAGCTTCTGCCTGCCGTAGCCAATCCCCGCTTCTACGCATATCTATGCCTCAATATCCTTCATTGTATCAAATAACGTTATGTTATCATAAAAAAGGATGTTTTTCCCTTAAAGTGGCCAAAACGGAGATAAAATATCTTTGAGATTTTCAATAGTTTTTCGAGTTTGTTCGAGTCTAGAGCCTGCTTTTACGGGTTTTTCTACTTCAATAACTGAGGGGTCAAGTACAGGTGTTACAAAAGAGATAACACACTTTGGCATGTTATCTAAGTCATATCCCCCCTCTAAAATCGAGGAAAGTTTTCCGCTGCTCACTTTTCTTGCTGTAGCGTAAAGTTTTTTCGCTACCTCTTCATATCCGGTGGGCGTTAAAGCCAACGAACCTATGGGATCAGTATACATTCCATCAAAACCTGCTGAAACCAGAATGATATCTGGCTTAAAAGCTTCTAATATAGGTATCACTACTCTATCAAAAGCCTCCAAATATTCCTGATCTCCAGTCCCTGGAAATAGGGGAATATTAACATTATAACCTTCTCCCTCGTCCTTCCCAATCTCTGCTAAGAACCCTTTACCTGGATAAGCGAAGCTTGGATGGGCATGTAATGAAACATAAAGAACATTTCTACTATCATAAAAAATTTCAGAAGTTCCATCACCAAAATGATTGTCAATATCCACAATAGCAACTTTTCCTACAAGATACTCTTGGAGAAGCTTTGTAGCCGTTATAGCCATATTGTTAAAAAAACAGAATCCTCGCGCCATATCCCTTGAAGCATGATGCCCTGGAGGTCGAATTATGGCAAAAGAACCGAACCCATCTTTTCCACATTCCCTTTCTAACACCAATTGCGCTGCGCTAATTGCTCCCCCCGCCGCAACAAGGGCTGCCTGATACGTGAAACTATTCAAATCATTATCCGGACCCAAAGACCCCCCACCCTGTTTAGAAATACGTCGCACAAGCTCCACATGGTCAGAATCATGCACCCGTTCAACATCAACTAAATCAGCTTCTTTACACTCTAAAACAGCAACTTCCCCGTTCCTTGTTTCTAAAAGCTTATTAACAGCCTCCATAATCTCCCTTATCCTTTCAGGAGACTCAGGATGAGAAAACCCCATAACATGTTTCTCACAAACAGGGCTTGTAACAAAAACAAATTTCGCTCCTTCAACATCACTAACAACCATACAATCACCAACCAAAAAACCATCAAAAGGAAAAAACCAATTTTTTCACTAACTTTTATTCTAGTAATCATTTTTTAGTTTTTTTTATAATCTACCTTCTTTTTTCCTTTAAGTATTCTTTATCTTTTCAACGATTTCGAATAAAAATTTTTAAATAACTTGTAAGGCATTTCACCTGAAACAATTATAATATTTGTTTTTACTTGGAGGAAGCAAATTGCAAAAATGGAAATGTACAGTATGCGGCTATATATATGACCCTGAAAAAGGAGATCCTGACACAGGAATTCCCCCAGGAACCCCCTTTGAAGACCTCCCAGACGATTGGGAATGCCCAGAGTGCGGCGCAGCAAAAGAAGATTTCGAACCATTAGAAGGGTAACCGGAAAAAGTGAAAAAAACAAAACTTTACCATAAAAACATTTTTTTTCTTTTCTTTAAGACATTCTTTTTATTTCAAAGAATTTTATGTTTTTAGCTTCTTCTATCCTTTTTCTCTCTCATTGTTCTTCTTTTTTTAGGATTTTTCTCGCTTTTCTAACTATTTTTAAAACCTGTTTTGGAGCCGTTCCTATGAAATTTTTCGGCTTTAATGCTTTTTTTATCTCTTCAGGCGTGCATAACGTCGTAATTTCTGATTCTTCAAGAACCGATTTTTCGAAAGATTTTCCTTCTTTAACCGATTTTATAGCTATTTTTCTCACAAGTTCATGAGCTTTCTGGCGCCCCATACCTTTTTTTGTGAGGAGGATCATTACAGATTCGCTCATTATCAGTCCTTTCGTGAACTTTAAGTTCTTTTTCATCTTCTCTTTTGAAACTTTTAATCCTTCAAGGACTTTCGTAAAGGTTCTAAGTTGCTCTTCAAGGAGCATGAATGATTCCGGGATCATGCAACGTTCACTTGAACTGTTAGTGAGGTCTCTTTCATGCCAACTGATAACGTTTTCAAGGGCAGAGATTACCAGTCCTCTTAATATTCTTGCAAGTCCGCTCACCCTCTCGCTTTTCCAAGGATTACGTTTATGTGGCATAGCAGAACTTCCCACTTGAGATTCCTCGCGGAAAGGTTCCTCTACCTCGCCTATCTCCGTTCTTTGGAGGTTTCTTATCTCTGTGGCATACTTATCCAAAGAAGAGGATATCAGGGCCAGAAGGCATATAAGTTCCCCTATCCTATCTCGTGAAACGATTTGGGTACTTATCTCCGCACTTTTTATTCCAAGGTTCTTCATCACTATTTCTTGTATTTTTTCAGCGTTTTTTCCCAAAGCAGCTTGGGTTCCCACAGCTCCAGTCATCTTACCAACACAACCCCGTTCTTTACAACCATCCAAACGTTCTATATGCCGTATGATTTCATCGGTCCAAACAGCAAACTTATGACCAAGAACGTAAGGCTCAGCATGCATCCCATGGGTTCTCCCAACACACAAAGACCTCCTATGACTATCTGCTAAATCTGTTACAACGCGAAGAAGTGAAATCAACTCTTTCCGAATGACAGCTATAGCCTCTTTTAACTGGAGAGCCAACACTGTATCCACTATATCATAACTAGTAGCTCCCAAGTGAACATATTTCCCTGCTTCATCACACTGCTCTGAAAGCGCTTTAACCATCGCCATAACGTCGTGCTGAATCTCTTTTTCTATCTCTTCAACCCTTTCCAACTTTACAAACTCTGTTGAAGCTTTTTCAACAATGACTTTCATAGCAGATTCAGGAATTTCCCCCAAGCCTGCTTGAGCCTTAGCTAAAGCACCCTCCACCCTCAACATCAATCCAAGCCTGTTTTCCTGCGAAAAAACTCCCCGCATCACTTCACTACCATAACGAAAATCAATAGGATGCACAAAAGACACAAAAATACCCCCAAAAACCCTAACATACAAGTTAAACCTTCAAAACAATTAAAGAAAGACAAGATTCAAAAACAAAGAAGTTTTTTAAGTTTTTAAGTTTAGGTATTTTTTGCTTTTTTCTTCTAATTGTTTAGCAAAATTTTCTAGGCCATATTTTCTTGCAAGAGGAACATAAAACTCTAGGGTTTCCTTTGCAATACGTAATCGTTTTTTCTCTTCAAAAACGTGTAAAGTTTTTATGTTGTGAAGCCTGTCTGCCAGTTTAATTAGAAGAACCCGTCTATCTTCCTCTATAGCCTTTTTAAGCTGTTCGCGATATCTTGCCCTCCGCTCCTCCTTACTTTCAAAATCAAGCGAAGTTTTTGTTAGTGCTTCAACTAAAAAAGCGATTTTCTCTCCAAACTCCTCCCGAACTTTGTCTAAAGTAACCTCAGTATCCTCCACAACATCATGTAATAAAGCGGCACAAACCGTTTCTTCATCTGCACCAGGCCCTGAAAGCATTTTTGCAACTTCAAGAGGATGAATAAAAAAATCCTCTCCTCCCTTTCTTTTTTGTCCTTCATGAGCCATTTTCGAGAAGAAAAAAGCCTTACTTATCAACCCTTCGTCAGCATTACGATTTTTTGCCTTAAAACCATCAATAAGTTCCTTAAGATCTTTTTCTTCTCTTTCTTTGATCATTTTCTTTTTTCCTCGTTTTTTTAGAATTTTTGTCTGAGAAATGAGGAAGTTTTGCTTGTTTCACAGATCTTTGAGACATCGAACTACCCTTATATTCAAGATCTTCAGGTTTACTGCTTTCTATCGTTACCTCTTTTCCACCTGTTGTCTCTTTTATTTTCTTAGCTATCTCTTTACCTATCATGGGAACCTTAATTAAATCTTCTATTTTCGCTTTTTGAAGGCTTTTAAGCGATTTATATCCTGAATTGTATAACGCCCTTGCCCGAATCCTCCCTATACCAGGGATTGAAACAAGTTTTACAAGTTCTTTTTTGATCCCGTGAGTTACCCTCAAAGTTAACTCCCTTATTATCTTCTTAGCCTTACTTGATTTAAGTAGTTTAGCAATTTCTTCCGTTGAATAAAGCAGCCATTTCCCAGTTTCCCCAATCCTTAATATGTCACCACTCCCGATTTTAAAAGCAGAAATTATTTGATCTTCTGAATACTCCTCAATCCATGAATAAAGCAACATCGCCACTTTTACCTGTAACATGAAAAACTCATAATCTATGCTTCCTATATCAGGTGGCTCATGTAAAAACTCTTCCTCATGCTGATCTACAAAACTTAATACAAACTCCTCATCTCTCCTCCTCCAACCAAGCTTAGGCATATCCGGTGTAGCGCTGACAAGATGTAAAAACCCTACCTCCTTGCCCACTAAATCCTCCGGTGCCCCCATAAGGCCATCTTTAATAATTTTAGCAGAAAGAGGATCTATGTAAAGCTCCGAAACACGTTTTCCAAAATTTGTAGCCTTCAACTTACCCCCCTCTTCTACTAAAAAACCCTCCTCGAACAAAAAAGACAAAATCCTATCCAAAATACCAGAAACGCTCTCAGGATCATACTGATAACCGTAAAACGTACCCCTTATAAAATCATACAACCCCTTCTCTGTGCGCGCATAATTTGTAGCAATAGTTGCAAGTACGTGAGTTCTTAAAGCAGGCTCTGATGCCAGCTTAGACCTTATCCTCTCAGGCTCCCCTAAAACATACCTCTCCATTAAAAACTCCTTTTCCTCCTCAGAACTCGACAGAAGAACAGCTTCCCCCAGCTTGTCATATTTAGGTCTTCCAGCTCTACCCGCCTGCTGCTTATACTCCAACACGGGGATCTCCTCCAAAAAACCCATTTTAGTATCATAACGCCTATAACCCTGAATGATTACGCGGCGAGCCGGAAGATTCACGCCAGCAGCAAGGGTGGGAGTAGCCGTAATAACCTTTAATAAATTACCCCTAAAACTCTCTTCTACCAATCTTCTATGGTTATAGTTAAGTCCTGCATGGTGAAAGGCAACCCCACCACTCGCAAGCTTGGCTAAAAGCTCAGAAATTCTTGTTCTCTCCCCTACACTCAAAATCTCTTCTGAAACATCTGATAATCGACTTATTTCTTTTTTCGGTAGTAACGATTTTATGTGAGTGTAAAGCTTTTTAGCGGCACTAACCGCGCTCCTCCTTGAAGTGCTAAATACTAAAGCTTGACCGCCTCCCTTAACAGTATCCGCAGCAAGATCGATAATATCTTCACCCGTAAGATTCGGAATCATCATACTTTCCCCCCTACCAAACTCAATAAACCCATCCTCATAAACTCCCTCCTTTAAAACAACAGGTCTCCAATCACTAACAACAAGCTTAGCGCCTAGCCAACCGGCAACCTCATCAGCATTAGCTACAGTAGCGCTTAAAGCTAAAAATTGAGCATTTTTATTTATCCGTCTCAACTTCGACAAAATAACCTCAAGGGTAGGACCCCTACTACCATCATTAATCAAGTGAACCTCATCAGCAACAACAAGACTCACATCACTAAGCCACCTAACCCTATGCCTAAGCAAAGAATCAAGCTTTTCATTAGTACCAACAATGATATCATACCCCTCAAGCCACGCATCAGAAGAATCAAAATCACTACTCGTAATCCCCACCTTAAAACCCGCTCTTTCCCACTTCTGAAACTCCTCATACTTCTCACTAGCAAGAGCTCTCAAAGGCACAAGATACAAAGCCTTCCCACCCCCCTCAATAATACGCTTAGCCATAGCAAGCTCTGCAACTAAAGTCTTACCAGAAGCCGTAGGTATACACAAAACCAAATTCTCTCCCTCCAAAAACCCTGTCTTAACTGCCTCTATCTGCGGCGGATAAAGCTCACTTACCCCACTATCCAAAACAATCCTCTTAACAACATCAGGAACATTAAGATCTTCAACAAACAAAAACCCTTAACACCTCCAACAAACAAACCCTTACTACCATAAGCCAACAAAAACTCCCTATAAAAAATTGATACAATAATAATACCCCAATAAAAAGATACGTTAACTAACATTAAAAATTTTTAAAAACTTGGAAAGGGTTCATAAAAAGTGAAAATAGCACAGTTTTTCCCAAAAATCCCTCTTCAAACTTATTTTGATAAAAAACTTAAAAAAATAAATTGATTACAATTACCACCAAACGTCTTTAATTCCTGCTTTATATGCTAAAATGTTAGCCCCTAAATGGGCTCCTAACGTGAGCGGTAATAAGATGAACACGTATTTTAGAGGTACCTCATAAAATATCGCTGTTAAGCCCAAAGCAAAAACTAGAAAACCCAATTGATCTATAATGGGAAAAGATCCTCCTGGATTAATATTTAATCTACGCTTAATAAAAGAGCCGAAAAGGTCCCCTAAATGGGTTCCTAAAGCAAGAAGAAACGTTCGATTCATAGTGTCCAAAAACCCTAAAACAGGTTCAGGATCCCTTATTAAGAATTGGATAAACCCTATGAACAATCCTGCACAAATACCGCCAATTAATCCTCGAACAGTCTTAGAATCACCGATAATACGTCTGCCATCGAAAAAAACCCTGCCCCGGTCAAGGGGAAAGTTATACCGTGATCCTTTACCTAAAACTGTCGGTGAACTGTTTGCAAAATATGCGGGCAGAATAAAATAAAGCGCTTCAAAAATATCTCCGAATAACGTCATCAAAAAACACCAAAAACCAAAAACGAAACAAACCTTAAAACCTGAAATAGGAATAAATAATTTTCCTATAAAAAATTTCGAAAAATTCCCCTTTTTTTCCTCTAACAGTTATAAGCTCTACTATTTTTTACTGTTTGCTTGCTTTTTTAAGGATCTTTTCTGCCGTTCTTCGTGAACGATTTCTGCCATCTTTTTAAAAACTTCGTAAAGTTCTGCAAATTCTAGTCCGCTAGTTCGGCCGTTAGCCTTTCGATAAGTTTCTATAATATTTTTTGTGAGGGGGTTATCAAAATTGTATAGAATCTGCCCCAACTTGTAGATTAAATCCTTTGGAAATTGAAATTTTTTCTCCTGAAGCCAGCAAATCAAATCAAAGAATAGATCCTTATATTTGTAGGAGTTTATCAGATGCCATTCCTCTATATAATCCCCAACTTTAACCTTTTTCTCCGTCTTACAAGCAGGACAATTAGGGTCAGGGGGCTTATAAATAAACCTGTACTCCTTTTTCCTATCTTTCCCACCAAATATTAACGCCCTGCCTATGGGAGAACTCCTACAAATGGTGGGTTTAGCTTTTTCAAGGGCACAAATCATAGGTTCCCCCGCCCTCGCCACGACAAAATACCTTCCCTTACCCCCTTTATTTCCCTTATTACCTTCCTTTTCTGCGTATAATTTTGGAAAAGCTGGCACGAGAAAAGGACATTTCTTTATCTTTACATCTTTTCCAAGAACTTTTACACGTCGAAAATTAATTATGGCAAAAGGCATGTTAGAAGTCCTCCCCACATAGTACAATAAAAGCGGTTGCTCTCCCTCATAAAGCTTAGTAGTATCCGTTATACCAAGGTTCTCATGCACATGCTTTGAACGCGTAATACGAAAAACGTCAAAAGGATCAACCATAACCTGAATATCAAAACAACAAAGCCCGCTACACTCACTTAAACACTTATCTCCATCAAAAGGTACCTCCTCATCAAGAGACACAGTAATACCCTCAAGATTCTCAACTATCCTCTTCTGCCACTCCACCATCAGCCAATAACCCCCATCACAAACAGTCTATACACCCCCTAAAAAACATGAAAAAACAATATATCCTAAAAGCGCCACCCATATAAAAACATAAGTTTCCATTCCCCACAAAAAACATGAAACAACACTCTTCTTCACCCTCCTAAACCTAGAAAAAACCAAAAATTTCATCATTTAAAATGGCTAATAATCTTACTGATCTTGGAAGAAATGCCTCTTACCATCAGTAAAAAAAAGAAACCCCTACTTGAAGAGCTAAAAAACTGAAAAAAGAGAAATAAAAAGCTTATTCTTCTATGTTTATTGTTCTTAGGACGGCGGCTTCGTAGTGGCAATAGTTTTGTTCCAAAAGCTTTGCGATCCGTTCCCTGAGGATCGGGAATAGTTTCTTTTTCTCCTCCCCTTTTAGAACGCTGTAAAGGAAAGTGGCTGCAGACTGCGGATTCTTACACGCCACAAAGAAGGTGAAGTTTATGAGCGCTTTCTCATTTTTATAGATTTCATAATTATCCTCATACTCGTTATCAACCAATTTTTTCCCTCCAAACTCATCGAGGGAAGCCCTATTTCTACAAAAGTTTACTTCTTCAATTAATTATTAGATTTAACTATAATAAAATGATCTCACAAAATAATCCGCAGATACCGCAAAAGCTTCAAGCTTTGCCATATTATTTTTCCTAATCCTTTAGGAAGATTTCACTTACAGAAAAAGGAGAAAAATCGTGGAAAAATTAGCAGAAATAGAGAAGATTTTGCCGGCAAAAGTTAACATGTTTTTTAGAATCTAGAAGAAATGCCCCTCGCCATCACCAAGAAAAAAGAAGGCAGCCTACTAGAAAACCTAGAAAAACTAAAAAAAGAAAAAGAATAATTAAGAAGTGTTTATTTTTCTTCCATTTTTATTTTGTTTATTGTTCTCAGACAGCTGGCTTCATAATTATATCGTTCTTGTTCCAAGAGATTTGCGACTCTTTCCTTGAAAATCGGGAAGAGGTTCTCCTTTCTCTCCTTTTTTAGGGCTTTGTAGAGGAAGTCGGCTGCAAATTGAGGATCGTTGCAAGCCATTACAAAGGTAAAGTGTATGATCGTTTTCTCACCTTTGTAGATTTCACTTTTATCTTTATACTCATTATCAACCAATTTTCTCCCTCCAAAACCCATCGAGGGAAAACTTACTTCTACAATTAATTATAGGGACTAATTCTAATAAAATGTTCTCTCAAAACGATCCGCAGATATCGCAAATTATTCTCGAAAACGATTGAGTTTATTCGTCTATGTAGATCCCGATTTTTCAAGGATCTCAAGGACCCTCAAATAAATAAAAAGCGTGTAATAAAAACCCTTATAAACCCTAGAAAAGAAAAATTCTACATGGTGACGCGGTAACGTTTTTTATACAGAACGCCATTTTTGTGCCATACGTCTTTTTATAAAAACCGCGCCACCCTCCCTC
The DNA here is from genome assembly GCA_016840425.1 of Candidatus Wukongarchaeum yapensis. Classification (GTDB taxonomy): domain Archaea; phylum Asgardarchaeota; class Wukongarchaeia; order Wukongarchaeales; family Wukongarchaeaceae; genus Wukongarchaeum; species Wukongarchaeum yapensis. The sequence continues at coordinate 7,115 of JAEOSI010000014.1, read as the reverse complement.
CCACTAACAACTTTTTCTATATAACATTACAAAAAACCGTTTATAAGCACCGCACTAGTTCAGTTACAAAAGTGATACTAATTATGACCGGTAATCATAACTCTCTTAAAAATCCCCCGATAATCAAAATAACATCTCTAAGAGGTTTAAAAGAGGGTGTTTGTAAGTGGGTCGGACGGGATTTGAACCCGCGATCACCAACTCATTGTTCCAAGAAAAGTTTTTCATAAAACCCCAAGCTGGCATCTTAACCAATCTGGACTACCGACCCAATGTTTTAACTTTAATATAAGGGGACGATTTACTTAAATATTTTAAGTTTTTGTCTCTTTAAATATTTGCGCCTTCCCCTTCAATCATTTTAAACTTTCACGATGTGGTACCCTGAAAATTAAGAAGTTTTATGCGTAAAAGTAGTCAAAAATTAGATTTTTTAGTTATTTTTAAGAGTTCGATTTCTTCTGGGGATAGCTTTGAGGTTACGATACACTCAATGGCATGATATACAAAATCGAGCATCGTTTTTAAGGTGTCATCAATGTTCTGATTCTCAATTATTGGAATATCTGTAATCCTTGCCTGTTCCCGAAGATAATCTTGGATCTTTCTAATACTATCAAAATTTTCTAAGTATTTTTCTATAGGACGCTTTATAACCACGTTTGTCGCTCTAGAATGGAATCTTTCTCTGTGTACTTTCTCATCCTTAAGATTCAAGAACATGAAAATCGTGTTAAGATTTCCAAGGAACTCTTTTGCTATCAAGTTTGGGGATATGTGCACCCCCTCTATAACCATAGAAATTCCTTCTACGAATGCTCTTTGACTGATTGCCTCTATACCCACAGTGACAAGTTTTGCCTGTTCCTCATACCCTAAAATCTCCCTTGAATATGTGGGAGGTATGTAACGTTTTAACTCCTTCCAGGCCATATATGTGGAGGTGTGGAGGCTTGGAAACAACTCCTTTGAAAGCACTTTCCTAAAAATTTCCCTTATTATGTCTGTTCCTATGACGTAGTGGATGTTAAGCCTGCTTGCCAACATGGAAGCTATGGTTGATTTTCCCACCCCCGTCGTCCCAGATATTAAAATTATGATGGGTTCTTCGAGTTGTCTGAGCTTCCTATACATTAAAAATCTTTTCGCAGTAGTTTCTCCCACTTCGCCCAAAAGAATCTCAATTATCCTTTCATCCAACTCTTCTGTGGAAATCTCTTGGACTTGTTTATTTTGAAGTTCTAAAAGCAATCTTTCCGCTATGGAATAAGCCTTTTTCGGGTCCAAGCCTGTAGCTGAAAGCCTTTGAGCTAAAATACCTCTAGAAAAGGGTGTTGAGAAACCCTTCCCCAAAACTTTAATCACCAATCTTTTATCCCTCTATTTTTCGGTATAAGGCTAAGAATCGCTTCATCCAAAGATTCCACTGTTCCGTCTATAAAAACAGGAGCATTATGGGCGTAAACCGTCTCTTTTCCAAAAGAAAGCGCCGTAGTTGTAGCAATATTGACAGCTGCCGCCTTAAGCTCTGTGAGGAGAACATCTACTTTCTCGATATTTTTCTCAATTTCATTTTTTAACTTTAACCGATTAGCAAGCTGATTGGTATAGTATGGAACAGAACAATTAAATGTTTTTTCTAGGTAATCTATGTTCTTTTTTGTGATTTCTGGAGGGGCTGTAAAGGCGTAAAACACTTTTTTACCTGTTATATCGCTTAATGGTACAGGTCTGAAAACAGTCTTTACTACTTCTATTTCCGGTTTAATGGCTTTTATCTTCTTCACGATTTTTTCCAATTTCTTACTACTTGCAATTGGTGGCTCGCACCCTGTTATTATCGCTAAACTCGAAATTTTTATATGTATCGGGGAAAGATGCTCTGAAATTAGATACTCAGGTTGCCATGCGGAGACTACCACCACATATTTATCTGCTTTTACTGGGGGCATCGCGGTACCGCTTCCTTCAAGTATAACAACGTCTACAGGAAGCGAGTTAGCCATTTTCGCCCCTTCTAAAACGTTATCATAGAAAGTTTTGCCAGCCAAGCCCCCTCCACACCTCGTACAAGCAATAATCGCAACTTTTGCGATTAAAGCATCCTCCCAGCAATCACTTGCTGCATGATAACCCTTTTTTACCAAATCTACGAGGAATTTTGGCGTGATTTCAATCTCTTCTCCCTTGATTAGTTCTGGTTTTTTTGGGCCTCCACGTCCCATGGTCACTATACACACCTCAACCCCCCTTTCCTTTAAGATCTTTGCGATATGGGCACTGATCGCTGTTTTTCCCGTCCTTTTCCCTGTACCTATCACTCCCAAAGAAAATTTATCCAAAACGTTTTCTTTCAGCTCCAAAGGACCGAAGGAAAAATCTGCTCCCTCATACTTATAACCTCTAATAAGGCTTTCAACACCGATCTTCATCCTATCTTTTGGGCTTAATATCGGATGATCTGAAAGGTCAAAAATAGTGTTAAAAGACCCATGTTTTTCATGTAAAAATTGAAGCACTTTAGGAAAATCCATTTTTAATATTTCTACAGGGATCCCTAACCTATTCTCTAACGTTTTAATGTCCCCTATTTTTTCAACCCCTCCCACAAATAAACCTGCGACTATCTTTTTTCCCTTTTTTCGAAGCTTTTCTAAACCTTTTGAAATGACAGGAGCAGTGTGATCTCCATCAATTAAAACCAAAACCTTGTTTTCTTGTTTATTATTCAGTTGAACCCCCATCTAATAAGCTCTTTTATAATAGTATTGTGTGGCATTTTTCCCGTTTTAACCTCATTTAAAAACGTTTTATATTTCTTTTGTTAAGCCCTTACTTATTTATTTTATAGGATGAAATTTAAAAGCGCTCCAACGGCCAAAGCCGTCATCATTGTTGAAATCGCTATGAGGACCGCTACTCTTTTCCCCAATTCGTGGGACAATACACCGAGAGATGCTATGCAAGGAAACCACAACGTAATCACTGTGCTGAAAATAAAGAGTTGTTTAGCCGTCATACCTGAAAGGCTTACTCCTTGTAAAATTACGAGGGTTTCTAAGGCCATCTCCTTCCTTAATATGCCATAAATCAGCGGTACGGAAGTTTCTGATGGAAGCCCTAACAAGCCCACAGTCACAGGTTCTAACGGATCCGTAATCACATCCAAATATCCTGCACTGCTAAGCCATGCTAATAAAACGCTCCCAGCAATCAATATGGGAAAAGCTATAATGACGAAGTCTTTCATCCTGAACCATGTTTTTTTCATCACGCTAAGCGCGTCTGGAGTTCGGAAAGGCGGTATTTCAAGGAGAAACCCTGTAGAGGTGCCTGGTAGTATCCTATTAAGAATTATTCCCGCAAGAAACACTATTAGAAAGTCTATAAGATAAACAGCTAACGCATAAAGGAATCCGGCGTAATAACCTACTGCCCCAAAAATAACCGCGCTTCTCGCAGAACAAGGGATTAACACTATTAAGTAAGCCGCTATTATTCTTTCACGCCGTGTTTCCAAAATCCGTGTTCCCATAATGGCTGGAACACTACACCCAAACCCTCCAAGGGCGGGAATAACTGCTCTACCATGAAGCCCCACCTTATGCGCTAGGTTATCTAGAAGATAAGCTATCCTGGGGAGATAACCTGAGTCTTCTAAAAGGGCTAAAATAATGTAAAACGTGAGGATGTAAGGTACTGCTATGGCCATCCCTGCTTCTATCCCCAAAATAACTCCATCCATTATTATGTCGTGAAGAATTCCTTCAGGGGAAATAAAATTGTTTAAGAAACTCTCCACAACGGGCGATATATTATCCTCAAACATCCAAACAATCAACTCTTCAAGCATCCCTCCCACAAAAACTATAAAGGCAAAAGAAGCAAGAAAAATAGCGATTAAAAGAGGTATGCCCACAGAAAAACTTGTCGTTAATTCATCCAATCTTTCTTTTAACCCTCTCCTAATCTCTTTAAATCGCATAGTAACCGCATCAGCTATTACCCACCCATAGGCATGAATCTCCTTTGCCAATCTAAAAAAAGCTTTTTCCCCATGAATTTTCTCTATCTCATCCTGATAACCTTTAGCTAAAAAGTTTAGTTCCTTCCAAGTTTTTTGATCTATTACCTCTTTTAATGCATAATCTTCACTAGCAAGCAACCAGAGAGCAATCAACTTATCACTTATTATATTGTTTGAAACTCTCCCTTTAACTTCTTTTTCTAAACTATTAATTCTTTTATCAATATCATATCCAAGTCTTAATTTTATAGGCCTTTCTTCACCATTTTTCCCTTCCCTTAATACCACGCGGAAAAGCGAATCTATCCCAAGACCCTTTGTGGCTATGATGGGAATCACTGAAACACCCAAACTTCTACTCAACTTTTCACTATCTACATATAAACCCAATTTTTCCGCTCGATCGACTTGGTTTAAAGCGATAACTACGGGTATCTTTAATAAAAGAAGTTGCATGGTGAAGAAAAGGTCACGGTCAAGGGTGCATGCATCTACAACGTTTACTATAACATCTGGTTTTTCTTCTAAAATAGCTTTTATTGCAACTCTCTCATCCTCAGAAGTAGCACCAAAGGCATATACCCCCGGAAGATCCACTATTTCCAAGATCTCTCTATGAAAGGAAGTTTTTCCTCTCATAACTTCAACAGTTGTCCCGGGGTAATTACTGATATCAACGCCAAGACCTGTTAACCTGTTAAAAAGCGCAGACTTTCCTACATTAGGCTGTCCTGCTAAAAAGACTTTTAAAGAGATCTTTTTCTTATCCTTTTTTTCCTTTCCTTTTCCTCTCCGCCTCCACCTTTTTCTCTTCATTTCTCCTTTCTTTTTCTTGTTTTGATTATTGTGATCTTTTCTCATCTTTTGAAGCCTCTTTCTCCAAGCAAAGATCTTTTATTGTTGCAGGTATTGCGAAAATGTTTGCCGCTATCTTTTTAGCGATCGCGATAGTTCTCGTATGCTTTTTGTTGCCTACTTGAAGCATTATGGGACCATTTACAGGCTGTTTTTGTTTAATTTTCACTTCAATTCCAGGAACTAATCCTAATTTTTCCAATTTTTTAAGCGTTTTAACATCTTTTTCAAGATGATGAGCTACCTTTGCGATCCTTACCTCTTCCCCCTCCACAAACTCGGTTAACGGTTGCGAACAATCATGAAATATCTCCCCTTTCTTTGATGGTATAGGGTGCCCGTGCGGGCATGTGGTCGATGATATAAGCCTCTCAAAACGCTCTAATAATTCATCACTTAAGGCATGTTCAAGCTCGTGGGCTTCCTTATGTGTTTCCGTCCAATCCATTCCTAAAACATCTACGAGAAATCTCTCGGCTATCCTGTGTTTTCTAATAATTTTAGCCGCTAAAATCTTGCCCTTTTCTGTCAGCTGAGCACCATGATACTTACGATAATAGACAAGCTTCCTTCTCTTTAGCCTATCAAGCATGTTGGTTACGGTGGCAGGACTCACCTTAAGTACCTTGGCAATCTCTGTGGTTCTAACTCTCTTAACCCCCCTCTCAAGAGATCTCAAGAGCATCGCCAGGTAGTCTTCTTCCGTCGCACTGAGACATATTCTTTCTTCACTCTTTTGTTTTGACTTCACTTTTTACCCTCCGCTTTTTTTACCCCCCGAAAGTTTCAAGAATAAAGGGTTTTCAGATTTTTAAAAATTTAGGATAACCTAAAAATATATATTTTTAGTACATGTTAAAAAACTTTTCTGATCAAAAACAGTAAAACAACAAAAAATAATCCCGCTCCAAAATCTCTCTAACAATCATATCAATAAAAAACTAAAAACAAGCAAAAAAAACAAAAAGAAAAAAAAACAACTTTTAAGCCATCCTCCATTTATGAAGGAGTGTGATTCCAATAAACCAAGAAAAACTATGGTGCGTCGGAGAAAAGGTAAAAGACGTAGTTATAAAACTACCCCTCAAAAGCTTAAAAATGGCTAGTGAAAAATATCCCGAATTTGAACCACTAAAAAGCGCTTACAATTCCCTCAAGGAAGGAATTGGTGGAGAACTTCCAGTAAAAATATTACCTCCCTATTTCATGGATACTCTCAAGCGAATTCCTGGCACAGAGATAACCATAATAACTGGTGGTAATGCTGCTAACGAATACGAAGTTGGTCGTCTTAACAGTAAACACGTAGGCTTCAAAGGATGGGTAGTTGCCCTAGAAGAAGGCATGTCTTTAATAATCCAGCCAAAAGAGGTTGGAGAACGTTTCATTCTAAATGTTGGCGAGGCAAGAAGGATAACAAAAAACATCGAGTTTTTAGAAAATCTGTCTGAATCCACTGATGAGAGTGTTGAAGTTATTGTGCCAGTTGGATGGCATGTACTTTTCTATGACAAAGACTGGGACTATTTACCGCGCGTGAAAAAAGTTTTAGAAAAAATGAAAGAAAAAGTTCTTACAGTAACGGATACAGGAGGCTTTAATGTTTTCACCAAAGAAGAGATTAAAGGACTTGTCGAAACAATATACTTTCAAGTAAGCGTTTTAAGCGCCAATGAATACGAACTAGTAGACCTCGCAAAAACCATCGACTTTTCAAGTGGCAACGTAGAAGACATGATAAAAAAGATTATGGTAAATTCAGAAATTCAAACTTTCTTTTATCATGAAGCTGGGAGGCAAATAGCAGCAACAAAGCAAAAATTTTCTCCTGAAAAATTAGTGGAATCGATGACATTCTCAGCTGCAGCAGGATGTGTACGCGTTGAAATGGCAAAACCTCCAACTCCCGACTTGATACTTAAAAAGATAAGGGACGGGAAAAGAACCGATTATCCCTTCATAAGAAAAAAAGAAAACGATCTCACTATAGTCCAAATCCCCTGTTTTATAGCAGATCAAGTAAAAAGTAGTGTAGGCGCGGGCGATGTATCGATAATGTCCCTCCTCGTAAGACTCCTAGACCTCTAAAATCTAAAATTATCTCGAGATAGTTTTCTCATTTTAATTTTCTTCTTTTTTTGGGAGGGCATAATCCAAACCGCTACAATCATTATTTGTTAATGTTTTGATCGATCATATTGCGTCTTGTCCTCTTTCATTTGTTCTTATCCTA
>JAEOSI010000135.1 GCA_016840425.1 Candidatus Wukongarchaeum yapensis | reverse complement strand
AAGAGGAAGAAGAAATAGAGGAAGAGGAAGAAGAAATAGAGGAAGAGGAAGAAGAAATAGAGGAAGAGGAAGAAGAAATAGAGGAAGAGGAAGAAGAAATAGAGGAAGAGGAAGAAGAAATAGAAGAACCGGAAGCCTTAGAAGGCTCATTAGAGGACTTAGAAGCGCTAGACAAAGATATATCAGAAGAAGAAAACAAAAAATAATCGAAAACTCGTTAAAAAGTGGGTCGTGCCTAACTGTGATTCGTCATAACATCCCTATAACAAAGATGCTCAGGCTTGCCAGAAACATTCATCCCCACAAAAGAACTATAAATCTAATTATTTAAAATGATTTCTAATTCACATAAAAGTAAGAACCCCTCCCAAATATTAATCAAAAATCCATAGTTTTTCTTTTCTTATCTCTATTTTACTATCTTTATTTTTGTTCCTAGAGCTTGTCCTGGTAAACCTTTTTTAAACCTCGTCCTGACAATGCCTTTGTTTCCATGAGTTCGTACGATTTTTCCCCTTATCGCCTTTCCAGATTTTGGGTTAACCCATTCAATAATACGCCCTATAATTCTCGATGCCTTCTTGTTTGAGTCGATGCCATCTATTTTTACAAGAACGCAATTGCCTTGCTGGTTTCTATTGCCTAAACTGTAGTTTTGGATGACGCCTTCCTTTCCAACTACTAGTTCCTTTTCCAACCTATTCACCCTCTTAATTTAGAGATAATAATTAGCTCTCCTTTTAAATTGTTCCATACTTGAAAAACAAATAAAAGTTTTAAAATTGATTAAATTAAAACTAATCGTTATTTCTCTGCTTTTTTAATTCGGTTTTTTAAAGGCCTAAAAGAGTTCGAATTTTCCTTCCATGTAGTCTTTCCAAAGTTTCGGTATTTTGCCAAGTTCCTCGTTGCAAATTGATTCCATGTCATTTTCTACCGATGCTTTTGGCAAGTTTTTATCCGAAGGTATCCATTGAACATTACATAGTTGTGGTTCGTCTATCGGTTTCCCGATCTGGCTTAGTATTAGCACGTTTACCTCAGAAATCTTATCACATTCTTTTATTATTCTTTTCGCAATAGAGTTTGCTGTCACATTCAAGAGTTTACCCGTATGATTAACAGGGTTTTTTCCTGCTGTAGCTTCAAGGCTCTGAGGCCTGTAGGGCGTGATGAGACCGTTAGCCCTATTACCCCTTCCCACCTGTCCGTCGTCTCCATGTTCCGCGCTTGTTCCTGTGACTGTTAAATATACTATCCCTCTTTCTGGCTGATCTGCCGTGTTAACGTCGACTAAAACTTCCCTCTCAGCTATACTATGCGTTAAGTTGAGGATTTTTTCTTTAACCTCCTCTTTAACATTTAGATAATGATCGAGATCTGGGATTAGAGAAGAGATCATAGCAGCAGCAATTGTTAACCTTATGTTATCCTCCATTCGCACCCCCATAACTTTAATATCTTCACCAACTTCTGGAAGTTCTTTTTTCAATTCTTGAGAGTTTAAGAAGTGCTCTGAATCATAAACCAGTTGTTCTGTTTCACTAAAAGGAGCAAATCCGCACCCAAAACTTGTATCGTTAGCCAGAGGAATATCCGTCTCTGTTTCAAAAACTGAAACCAAATCAACTGTTCCTGGCTTTATTTTATAATCAATAACTAAGTGTTTTTTCGGATCAAGAAACCTTAAATTGGATATAATATAGCCTTCCACGGCTTCGGCCACTATTGAACCGATATCCACTTTTTTACTCTTCTCTTCTCTAATTATTTCTGTGGTAGCTCTTCCCACGATTAAAATGTATATTGGTTCGATCACTTCTCCCCCACCAAAAACCGCATTTGACCTACCGCCAGCTAAAGCAGCTTTATCAACGTTATGATGGAAAATTTTTCCACTAAATTCATAATATTCTTTGCATAAAGACTTAGAAACTTCCTCTACGGCTGCATCAGTTATCGTGTCTGGGTGTCCCTTCCCTTTCCTTTCCACCATCTCACACATTTTTTCATCCTGTACCAAGCAGTTAGGTTTTTCAGTTAACACTATGTTCCGTTTCATATCTATTCCACCATTTTTCCCTCATTTTCCTGCTTTATATAAAACTTTACACTTTAAAGGTTATGTTTATGCATGAAAGTAATATTTGCGACATATCTTCATTCTTGTTTTAAGTTTAAGAAAGGCAAAAACTTAATACGCTTTGGATAAAAACGATTAGAAAGAACGAAATTCTTTTAATAAACAGCTGGTGTAAAAAGTTAAATCTTTCTCTTGCCCACAACGTTTAAGATTCGTATCTTGTTTCTGGTGAACTGTTTTGTCGCGTCGTGTGTTCCTTTTGAAAGCATTTTTCGTATTAACCTTTTTATTGCTTTCAAACTCCGTCTTTAGTGGAGTTAATGCTTCAGATGATGGTCTATTGACTGTTAAAGTTGTGGATAAAAACACGGTTATGCAAGGCGAAAACATAACCGTTTATTTGCAAGTTGAGAACTTTTTAGGCCCCATAAATCAATCAACAACCTACAGAAACGATACATTTTACAATGTAACCATAAATGAGTACCTCAACCTTCCAGAAGGGATCGTTATTTTGAACGACACTGTTCATTGGTGGAACAATACTGATCCTCAAAAGAAATCTCTCGATTCTGTTAATTTAACCATTCCAGTGCTCAATGCTACTGAATGGGTAAAACTAAGCTACAAAATAAACGTTAATACCACTGATAGCTTCACCCTCACTGCCTCAAACATAACCTACGTGTTTTTCACAAACACAACCTCGGGCGATAACGAGACGCGATACCAACTAACAAACAACGGGCAAGGTATATCCATAACGGTTGTTGAAAAACCCAAGAAAGAGAAAGAACCTTGGTTTCCTGAACCTGGAACAAAGGATCTTACTAAAATATTCATCGTGGTAATCGTATTTTTACCGTTTTTAGGCGTTTTCTTTTCATCTTATTTGCTTAAAAAACGGCCTAAAAGAGTTAAAAAATAGTTTTTTAATGTATAGACTCCTTTTTTATTGCCTTTTTTATTGCCATTTTAAAAGCTTTTTCTACGTTATAACCCGTTTTTGCTGAGGTTTCTATATGTGTGGTTCTAAGGTGTTTTGCCAATTCTTCTCCCTCTTCTTTTGAGACTTCTCTTTCTTCCTCCCTATCTACTTTATTTCCCACTATTACGAAAGGTGATTCTGGCGCTTTATTCCGGAGTTCACGCAACCAATGCTTTATATCAAAAAAAGACCCCCTACAAGTGATATCAAAAACTAAAAGGGCTGTCCGTGTTCCAAGGTAGAATGGAGCGCGAACCTCCTTAAAACGTTCTTGCCCACTAAGATCCCACAACACTAACTTTAAAGAAAATCCGTTAACTTTTAAATTCCCCGTGAGAATATCGCATCCAATAGTCTTTTCATAATGTTCTTTGAAATCTTCAATTATAAGCTTTCTTGAAAGACAGGTTTTTCCCACGAAACCATCGCCAAGAAGACAAATTTTCCAAGGTAAACTCCCAGGAAACATTATTTTAGGCTTCATGAATCATCACATGTCCTATAAAACCATTCTATCTCAAACTGTTTGGATTTTTGTAAAAAAAATAAAAGTATGTAGATTGTCAGCATAACATCTTCCTGTATATCTTTCCAAAAATGCCTCCCTTTTTTAAAATATAGTAAAGTATGAAACCTAAAAAAATTAAAGTAATTAAAAATCATAATAATATAATATAGTGATGTACTAAAACTTGAGAACTTTTAAAAAACTAGTTAAAAAGAAAATAATTATCAAAAACAAGGACAGTGGTTAAATGGCTTCTAAAAAGATCATGAGTGTAATAAAATCATTACATAAACAAGTAGAAGAGGCTGCAAAGACAGTTGAAAACCTTGCTATGACCATGCGAAAGATAGAATGGCGCCTAAGCGCCCTATTAGAAGAAGAAACGGGAGAGGGCCCCATAGAAACTTTTGAACCTGTTTCTGAGCCTGAGCCTGTTTCTGAGCCTGAGCCTGTTTCTGAGCCTGAGCCTGTTTCTGAGCCTGAGCCTGTTTCTGAGCCTGAACCTGAGGCTGTAAGCCCTGTATCTGAACCTGTCACTCCAAGCCCTCCTCCTAGTGAGCCTGAGCCGGAACCCGAGCCTATATTCGTTTCAATGCCTGAAATCCCAGGAACGGTACCCCCTCCTCCTCAGCCACAGCCACAGCCAAAACCACAACCAAAACCAAAACCACAACCACAACCACAACAACCTACAGTACCTCTTGATGCCGTTGCAGTTTCTCCTCCTGACCTTACGCCTACAGGGGGGACTATAGGGGAGCTTTTTGATCAATTTTTAGCCTTAATAAATCAGAACCGCCCAGCTAGTGAACTGGCAATTTTTCTCGAAAATTTGAGGGAAAAGTTATATCAGACAGCAAAATCATATCATCCTAGCTTTTACACGATGGGGCGCTTTATAGAAAAGCTAAATCGTGTGGGAAACCTAGCCCTAACCCAAGAGATGAAGGAAGAGCTAGAAAATGAAGCTATTGATTGGAAAACTCGCCTTGAAGAAAGTGCCTAAGAGTGATCCAAAAGCTGCAAAATCTTCTAATTATTAATAAAGTTAGAGAGCTCTCTAAAAAAATCGTTATTAGAGACGGGAGGTCTTTATGATGAGCGATACGGCAGTTATGTTGCCGCTTCCAGAGTTTGAGGCAAGAGTTGCCATGGAAGCGGATCAAATGCGGAAAGAAGAACCAGGATTTCAGGCAGTAGAGGGAGATGTAAGAAAGTGGAGAGGGTTTATCTTGGGAACAGGCATCTATGAAGGCGGGGTATTTTTCTTCGAAATCACTCTTCCTAGGGAATTTCCTTTCAAGTCCCCTAACGTGCGAATTTTAACGCCAATTTATCATCCCAACTTTCGGAAAGATCGTGTTTGCATAGGAGTACTTGGAAAAGAGTGGTTACCCTGCTATTCTTTGGTTAATGTTGTTGAAAGTATAAGGTTTCTTTTAAACAACCCGAATCCTGATGATCCTCTCGACATACAGTGTGCAAAAGAGTTCAAAAAGAGCTTTAAGTCTTTTAAGAAAAAGGCTATAGAAATGGTTAAAAAACACGCCACTTGGGAGCAAGAATGGGCTAAAAAATAGTTAAACCGATATATTGTATATTATTTCGTCTTCTAATTTTGCTTGTTTAAATCCTCTTTTTCTCAGGAAACTTTGACTGGAACACTGATGAGTTTTATCACAAATACAAGAAGATTATAGGCTCTGCTACCGCTCAACAAATCACGAGAAAGAACAATGAAGCGTGGAAGTCTTTCTTCGCTTTGCTAAGGTTGAAAAAATAGGGAAAACACCCAAAACACATAAGGAAAGTTTCTCCTCCAGGCTACTGGAAAGATAGAAAAACAGGGAAGAGAGTTTTAATCATTCTTATAAGGTGTAACTGTTATAAGCTTGAGGATAAGTACTTAAAACTCCCCTTCAAGTTAAAAGTTAGGTGGAAAGGACAGAACAGGGGGAAGGAAAGCAAGGTCGCTTAGAAATACGTTATGATGATCTCTCAAGCCGATGGTATGCCTATATACCAGTAGAGATAGAAAAACCACCACCACAGCCTCTGCATCAAGCAAAAGAAGACAAAAAGAAGAAGAAGGCGTACGTTGACTTGGGGATCATAAACCTCATAACAAGCTGGGTAGAAGAAGAAAAAGGACCAGAAATATATTCTGGGAGAAACGCTTTAAGCGACTGGTGGTACTGGAATAGAAAAATAGGAGAACATCAAAGCATAATAGAGAGAAAACAGTAGAAAGAAAGAGAAAAGGAGAAAAGCTAATGCAATGATAAACAATTTATGGTCTTTTAGATACATCTACGAAAGACTAAGAACAACGGCAGAGAACTGCGGAATAAAGATGAAGAAAAAGGAAGAGAAATACACATCTAAGACGTGCTCTCTTTGCGGGAAAATACATCGAAACGGTAGAAAGCATAGGGGACTATACGTTTGTAAAACGCATAGGGTAACGATGAACGCTGATGTGAACGGTGTTGCGAACATAGCTAACCCGATATTCCCAAAGCCCTACTGGGATAGGGATAACTGGCTGGTGGCACAGCCACTACTCCACAAAACAAAAATAGGAGTAGGAACCCCGCAACTTTAGTTGTGGGAGGATGTCAGAATCTGAAAATAACTGGTGTGGTTATTATGGTTAAAATAGCTGTGGTTCTATTAAGTGGCGGTTTAGATTCAACGACTACTTCTGCCTTTGCTAAAAGTTTAGGTTATGAGGTTCATGCAATTACAGTTCATTACTGTCA
>JAEOSI010000134.1 GCA_016840425.1 Candidatus Wukongarchaeum yapensis | reverse complement strand
TTGTTGTGAACAAACCATTCCTGATAAAAAAGGGATTGAAAAAGGTGTAGGGATTGATGTGGGCATAATCCACTACGTTACCGATACTTGTGGCAGACAAATAGAACACCCTCTTTATCTAAACAAATCTTTGAAAAGTTTGAGAAAAAAACAACAGAAATTATCCAAGAAAAAGAAAGGTTCAAACAACTATAATAAACAGAAAATAAAAGTTGCAAAAATCCATGAAAAGATCAAAAACCAGAGGGATGACTTCTTACACAAACTATTAAGGTTTTATGTCAACAACTATGATTTAATAGCTATTGAGAAGTTAAATGTAAACGGTTTGATAAGGATAAGTTATAATGCTCGGTATATAATGGATTCCTCTTGGAACAAATTCACGCAATTTCTGTCTTACAAGGCTGAAAGAGCCGGTAAGACGGTTGTAGAAGTCAATCCAAGAGGAACAACACAAGAATGTTATAGATGTGGGGAAGGAGTGAAGAAGAGTTTGTATATTAGAACTCATAAATGTCCTTACTGTGGGTTAGAAATTGATAGAGACTACAACTCCTCGTTTGTAGTTCTGAAAAGAGGTTTAGAAGTGTTAGGGCAGGGACTGTCCAAATTTATGCCTGTGGAGATAGAACCTCTACCGAGAGAAATCTCGGCAAGTTCAGTCGTTGAACCAGGAAGCTCCTTGCAATAGCTGGGAGTAGTTCACTTCCTCCGTCTTTATACAGTCCGTTGTCAAGTAAAAGTTGGCAACTTTTTCGGCACTTTTCATCCGGTTTTAAGCCTAATCTGCGTAATAATAATAGGGTGTAAGTTGTAGATGTCCATTTGGGAGTGTATAAGCCGTTATCCCACATTCCCGAAGGATCTTGAAAACTAAGAAGTCTTTTTCCCCAACCTTCAGATTCTATTTTCGATCTTTCTTTTTCAATCACACTTTCAGGAGCAGAACAAAGGTCTCTCAGTGTTTGCCATCTAATAGACGGATCTCCTGCAAGTAACCAGTTGATAACCTCTTGATCTATCGATATGCTCATTCTTTCCACTCATCTGAAAAATACTCGCTGATATCTGCAACTTTTACTTAAAAAATTGCATCATACTCTATGCCTACATCATTTGACTCTTCAATTTTTTCTAGATCATCCATAACGGGGGATGTATCAGAAGACGAGGACACTTCAATCAACACCAAATCACTGAAATTCCCACCACCCGCAAACACAAAAACTCCCACTCTAAACTTTTTCTACTTGTACCAATATAGGACGGAGGAATTGATGCAAACCATTTCTTTTCCTTTCTTGAAAACGAACGGTATATTATAAGTCTCTGCTATTCTCATGAGCGTGTTCTCGTCTTTCACCTTTATCCAAAATAGATCGTGTCCCAAACCTACGCTTGAGCTTCTGGTTACGGCATCCTAGCGATGTATCTCGATTATCTCAACCGTATTTTTCACCTTCAAGTTTACGAATACTCGCCTCTTATCTTGTCCACACATATTTAGATTTTTGGTCATTTTTACTGTTTAAAATAAAAACAATAGAAGCTCATCCCAACAAAAAGAACGTATAAAACCCCGCTTCACGCTATTATCCCTCTCCACTTGACACCATACTGAAAAACTTATAAAAACATATTATTTTTATAAAAACATAATTATTTTATATAAAAACATAATTATTTATCTTTTATAAATATGTTTTATTTTTATAATTATTAGAAAAACTTATAAATATTTATTTTTTATCTTAATTGGGTTTCAAATGTTTATCTTCAAAAATAGGGGCCGTTTTTTAGCCCTGAGTGTTATTATAATCTTCACATTAGGCCTATGGGTTGTCCCCTTATCTTCGTCAAAAACTGTTGAGGATGTTCAACTTAATAGTGCTAGTAAATGTACTGGCCCCCCTAGCCCGCCACCTTCTGAGGGTGCGAGCGTTGTTTTTGAAGAAGCTCATGCCCCTCTCTACACTATAGGCGATAATCCTGCCTTTGGAAGTAAATATATTTGCTGGAGAACCGGAGGCTATGGGGAGTTTGCAAACCTTTTAAGGAGTAAGGGTTATACCGTATCCACCATAGATCCTGGGACCTTGATTACTGATTCTGTGCTTGCTTCTGTTGATGTTTTAGTGATAGTTGCGCCTCAAAAAGGGTATTTGCCATCAGAGATTGATGCGATAAAATCTTGGGTTGATAGTGGTGGCAGTTTGTTGCTTATAAGTGAGGTGTTCTGTTTTGGGAGGGTTTCAGGTGAAATTGCGGATAGATTTGGCGTAAAATATGGGCATAAAATGTTAATCGATCTAGATGACCGGGTTACTTTCTTACCATTCTGTTTTTATCTTGATGGATCTAACATTAAGCCTCATGAAATAACTGAAAATGTTTTCCGCATTGAAGTTTATGGGGCAGAGGGCATCGTTGAACACCCTGCAAATTCAATACCTTTGCTTGTGACTGATGATGATGGAACTGCTTGGCTGATGTGTCGAAGATGTTTAACCGCAGAGATGCCCTTTATGGTCGCAATTGATTATAGTGGAAGTGGTGGGGGTAGGTTTGTTACAATAACTGATACAAGCCTTTGGGGTAGTGTTTGGGACTTTGACTGCGATGGCGATCTAAACTTTTATGATAGCGATAATGAAATTCTTGCTGTTAACACTATCAACTGGCTTGCTGAATCATTAATAGTTAATAATCCTTCATCTATTGAAGGAGTAGAGTTAAATACTTCCATGATCTATCGTGGAGAGGGTTTGGGAATCAAGGTTTTTGCAACTGATCTTGAGGATGGTCTTGATATTACTGTTTCAGGGTCAATTTTTCATCCTTCAGATAACCTAGTCACCACCTTGGATGATTGGGTGTTGGTTGATGATTATTTTGAGACTTCTTGGCGTTCCTCTTTTGATGACCCTGTAGGCGAGTATAGGGTCGATATCCTTGTAATGGATAAAGAAGGAGCGAAAGCGACAAGCAGCAAGACGTTCCAAGTGGAGAATAACCTGCCTCATATTGCTGAGATACAGTTAAGTTCCGAAACAATCTATCGCGGAAATTCCTTAACTATATCTGTTTTTGCTGACGACTTCGAAGATAATACTAACCTCATAATCCAAGGAGAAGTTTTCTATCCTAATGGCAATACCATAATTCTGGACCAATGGATTTTTGTAGATAATCACTTTGAAACCGAATGGTTTTCCACACTAAACGATCCAAATGGCAGTTATGAGATCCAAATCTTGGTCACTGATCAGAATGGTGGAAGTATAACAGGCAGCACGACTTTCTACGTCCAAAACAATCCTCCTCAAATCTACGGTATTGACCTAAACTCTCCTATATATCGGGGTGATGAACTAATAATTTCCGTCTTTGCAAGCGATCTAGAAGATGACCTCGATCTTTCTGTAGTAGGTATGATTTATGACCCCTATGGTTCTCTAATAGCTACTTTAAATGATTGGACGTTAGTTGATAATGATCATTTTGAAGCCTCTTGGTCTCCATCTTATGGAGATTATTTTGGCGAATACGCTATTCACATCCTTGTGACAGATAATGATGGTGAAACTACAGTTGTAGTTTCAGGTTTCCAAGTGGAGAATAACCTCCCATATATTACAAATGTAATCGCTGATCCTGCCCAAATTTACCAAGGCCAAGGTTTAAAAATTCATGTCTATGCTGGCGATTTAGAAGACGGTTATGATATTCTTATTAGAGCGGATATTTACGGCCCCGATGGATCCCAAATAGCCTTTTTAGATGTAGATGAGTGGACTTTTAACGATGACGGTGAATATTTTGTCGCAAGTTGGATCTCCTCAACATTTGCTTCTACAGGTTCTTATGACATCAGTATAAATGTGAATGATAGCGACCTTGGCGCTGTCTCGGAAACATATCTAAATGTTTTCTCAATCAAATCTCTAATACCCCAAAGTGTTTCCACGGGCGGAGAAGGGGTAATATCTGTTTTATCAGCTTTAGGTATAGCATCCATAATAGGAATTGGAGTAGGCGCTGCAATATTTTACTCCAAAAAGATAAGACAAAGCTCTTAGAGCAAAGATTACATCACTTAAAAACCAAAAAGTCCCCTTTTTTGGTGTTTCTATTAATTTAGGGGAGAAATCCATTGTTTCTAAAAAAACGGATGATTCCTCCCTTTTAAAGGATACTATTAGTTCTAAAGCAGAAGACGCCTTTCACCAAAACAATCTTAAAAAAGAAAGTGAAGATTCCGACTTTGTTATTCCAGAAATTCTAATCGCTTCTTTGCCTCGTATTGCAACTTTCTTAAAAGTCCTTTTAGATCTTGATTTTTTGTTTTTAAATGCTCTAGAGAGTTCTTTATAGTCTTTCTGGCTATCTCTTCTCCATTAACTTCTTCTCCCTTATCCATGCTTACTCCGGGGCATGTTTTGGCGTGCATTATATAACCGTTAATTTCGGTTCCCATAAAATATATAGTCTCTTTTAAGGCATCTTCTGGGGGTATTAATCCATTTTCTTCGACAGTCTCTTCAAGGATGAAAGTAAAAGGGTAACGCTGGCAACAAAGAGGTTTCGCTATCCCATGTAGAACACACTTATTGTCTTCCAAAAAACTGCATTTCATCTGCTTTTTAGGGTCTTTTATAGGTGCGAGGACTTCCCGCTCATAATGATCTGAAAAAAAAGAAACTATTTTAAAAATATACTCTGGGGCAGCCTTGTAAATCTTTTTTAGATCATAAATAGTTATAAAAGTATGCTCAAGCATGCAGCATTTAGCGCATAATTTACATTTAAACCGGGTTCCTTTCTGCGTAAACTCCAAAGTATTCTCCATAATTTCTCCCCACAATTGTTTTTCATTTGCGTTAAACGAAATCACCCTCTGCAATCTTATTTTTAATTATTATAATTCGGTGTTATCGCAAGTTTCACACTCTATAAATCATAAACCAACATAGAAATACAAAGCTTGCAACAGCTGATGCAAAACTTACATCTAAACCGAGTTTCTTTCCCGTAAATTCCAATTTTTGTCTATTAAGGCGGATATGTCGCTTTTTGACGCCTTCACATCCATAACCCCCTAAAAGAGTGATAAGCCAATGAAAGCTTACAAATATATCAAATAAGGTAATCTTACTAAAACATGGATTTTCTTTTTCCCCCGTTCTATAAGTCTCTTATCCGTGTGGAAAGTTTTATTTTTGCTCTTTGATAGTTGTATTAACTATTTTTATTTTTCTTTGGTGATTTTCGTTGAGCTCTCCTAAAATAATTTTGATCAAGATTTTGAAAGCTTAGTTAAGAAGTTTTTTGAATACTACGTGCAAAAGTTTCCTGAAACTGCCCCCTTTTTAGGGCTTCATCAATATGATCACCTTTTATCTGATGTCTCAAGAACCGCTTTTCTCCAAAATATTAAAGAACTTAAAAGTTTTAAGGAGCAAATTGAAGCCATAGATCCCTCAAAGCTTTCCTCTCAGAACCGCCTTGATCGGGATGTTCTCCTCTATCTTTTGGATAATAGGTTATTTCAGCTAGAGGTTTTACGTGGATGGGAGGGCAACCCTGACCCCTTTTCCCATACGACGTCCCAGTTTATTTGGGTAATGCGTTGTTTGTCCGGTTTATAAGGGAGAAAGATCGTGTATGGCGGGCTGCCCGTGTAATAATTGATTGTAAGCTTTCAACGGGGGAAATGAACTTTGGAGATGCGGTAGATTTTCTGATGAAGCATGCCAACATGGAAAAATTTTCGGCTATAGCCGAAGTAAAGCACTACACACAAACTCCTACATATCAATTATCCTACCGGATAGGCAAGTATTTGATCAAAAAATTGAAAGAAGAGGGCAAAAACAAGATGGGAGAGCGTTTCTCAGAATGATTTTTCCACGACACTCTCCTTAAGGAGGGCAATATGTCAGTATATTAGTTAAAAAGATTTTTTGAAGAGAAAATTAGGGAAACATTGCCTATACTGTAACACCTTTATTTTTGAAAACTCCCTCGAATGTTGGTAAAACTCCCCGTCTTATGCAGATTATCTTTGATCACATGGGATAATTAGATCTCCTTAGCGAGCTTTCTGAAGGATTTCTTGTTTTTATTTTTTTTCCATTTCTAGTTCTTTCTCTAGTTCTTCTAGTTCTATTGATTTCTCGGTTTCGGTCTCGGTTTCGATCTCCGTCTCGGTTTCTTTAGGTACTTCAGGTATTTCTCTTTTTAGAAAGCTTAAAATAGCGACACGGATTGCTTCACTTTTACTTGGATAAAACCCTTGATTAACGAGCCTTTCAAGCTCTTTTTTCAATTCTTTTGGCGCTT
>JAEOSI010000013.1 GCA_016840425.1 Candidatus Wukongarchaeum yapensis | reverse complement strand
ATGAGTAAGAGTTTTAATGATTGCGGTTAAGTAATAGATTCTTAAGTTTTTATTTGTCCTTTACAATAGTTTTTGGTTGGTTAGTTGGCTGGTTGGTTGTTTTGTCTGTTTCGCGTATGGAGAGAATTTTGCATAAGCTTTCGAGTTATTATGGTAAGGTGGATCCTTGGAAGGGTAGGAGTGCTTTTGAGGTCCTTTTAAGAACGGTGATTAGTCAGAATACTTCTGATGTTAATACTGATCGTGCTTTTGCTCGTCTTTCTGAAAAATTTAATATCTCTGCGAAGGTCATTAGTAAGGCGAAGATTTCAGAACTTGAGGCTTGTCTGGAGGTTGGAGGTCTTTATAAACAGAAGTCTAAGAGGTTGAAGAAGATAGCGCAAACGATAGTTGAGGATTTTGGTGGGGATTTAGAGTTTTTAGGAGACCTTCCGGTCGAGGAGGCAAGAACGCTTCTTTTAAATTTTGAGGGTGTTGGGGAAAAAACCGCAGACGTTTTATTGTCCTTTTATTTTAATAAGCCTAAAATTGCGATTGATACGCATATTTTTAGGGTAGCTAAAAGGTTAAGCTATGGAGGGAAAAGGGCAAAATATTCCGAAATTCAATCGAAGCTTGAGGCAGAAATAGCCGAAGAACAAAGGTTGCAGGCACACCTCCTCCTCATTACTCATGGCAGGAGTTTGTGTACCGCAAGAAAGCCCAAGTGTTATAATTGCCCCATAGTCGATGAATGCCCTTACAAGGACAAAAATCTATAATAGTGAGTAAAATCATATAATAGATTGAGAAGAGGAGGTGTTCCTTAAAATGGTTGAAAAGCCACCACTTTTTGGTTTAAAAGAATATGAGATTAGGCAGAAAATCCTTTCTGTAACCCGCAGAGTTTATGAAATAAAAGATACAGCCGGTAATCTTTTAGGATACTGTAAAAAAGAAAGAATAAGCATGGGGCCAAAATTTTGGTTCGAAAACCTTGATGGCGAAGAGGTTGGGAGAATCACCGGTAAAATGTTTAGTGCACTGAGACGAACATATACGATCTATGATGTCACTGGTCAGGAAAGAGGTAAAATAAAAAGAAAGCTGCTAAAAATTTTCGGATCCAAATACTGGCTTCATGACAATGAAGGAAACAAACTAGCAACAGTAAAAGGCAATATCGTACGCCACAACTATAAAATCATAAGCCCTGATAAAAAAAGGATCGCAGAAGTCGGTAAAGCCTGGATAAGCCTAACAGACAGTTATGGTTTAACAATAGAAACAGACGAAATAGACCCCTTACTAATACTATCCTTCGTAATAATCACGGATGATCAGGAACACGATTAATAAATAGAAAATATCAGGGAAGATTATTTTTATCTTCCATGTTTTCTTTTTTTGCCTTAAAATAAAGTAGTCTTTTTCCCTTATTATTCTTTTTTAAATTCGAGAAGGCAAAGTCTTTCACCGCAAGATCTTTTTTTGTATACGTATTTTTCTCCAGTTATTGCTTCCAGTATTCCTTCCCAAATTTTTGTCATAAATCTGTCACAAATATCTTCTCTATCTTCTGGAAAGACTTTCGATTTAACGGTTAGTGTAAGTTCTGGAGTGTCTAAGTTTAAAGTCTCTCTTATTAAAGAGTGAGGATCTTTTTCTTCCTTTTCAACAAGCATTTTTATAAATTCTTGCCCTATATTATAGCCCACATCCTCTGGCATATCGGTCTCTATGGCAGTTTTCGCTATCTCATGAAACTCTAAATCTTGATTTTTTATTTTTGCTTGTTCGCCTGATCTTGGACCAGCTATAACAATACGACAAGCGGTCAAAAAAAGGTTTAAATTCTCCCTGCTGCATTCTCTGAGGGAAAGAATCGGTCTCAAAATCTCTCTTATAGATATTAAATCTTCTTTAGTTGGCAGTTCAAATATCGACTTCTTTGCCATTTCTTCCAATGTTTCTTCTTCCACTTCCTTTTCCTTTACTATCGTTTCTAATATCTCTGGCGTTTTTTCCTTAAAAATTTCAAGGCTTACATCTATCATTGCCCCTTTTTTCTGTATTTCCTTGGCCCCAATTTCTCCTTCTATGAAGTGGCTGAAAACGCCTAAAACAAAACCTTTAATCACGTTTTTAACCCCTTCAGTCTTCATGTTTATGGAAGGAATATCCTTAAAAGCCCCTAAATAAATCTGCCATTTCTTCTCCTCTTTATCAAACTCTACAACGCATTTACGCCAACCTAAAGTCTGGAAAAACTCCCTCACTTGATAGTCCACGATTTCACCAGGAACTGGCACGAAAGCAGACTTTGCTACCTTCTTCAAGCTGTTCGAAATAAGATTTTCAGCCTCTGCTGGAACTTTTTCAACAAGCAGTTCTGCCAAGTTAAAGATAATAGTCTTAAAAAGATTGCCTAAATGAATCAATTTTTCCCTTTCACTACCTCTAACACCCCAAATCGAAAGATGAATACTCATAAAGGCGCCACGTCTCCAAAAACCAAGGAAACAAAATTTCCATGAAGAAAATAATTAAAATAAAAAGTAAAATGTGATGTCAAAAATCTTCAAAATTACGCTGTTATAAGATGAAATATCTTTTTTCCTATTCAATACTTATTATCATGTATCTATATATACTCTCATAATGTTATTAATAATTTTAGTTTCGTTTTATTTTATTTTTATGTCGCAAAAAGACCTCTAGTAAGGGGGAGAAGATGAATTCTGATCTATGTCTATTAAGAGTGTTTTATATGAGTCTTGATAGTGTTCTACCTATCCCGATTTTTGCGTAAAACTATCACTATAACTTCTCTTAATAATTCTTCTACCGGTTGCATTATTCTTTGAACGCTTACAGGGAGAACGCTTCGAATCCAGCGGCCGGTCTTAGGATCTTTATATTTATCCCTTAATCCCTCCTTTTTTATCTGTATGAGTATCCGTTTTAAATCGTTTGTTGCTTTCAGGCAAGAAGTCTCGATAATGTTTGCATAGGCATCCCTTAACTTTTCACTTAAGCCAGCCTCCACCAATAACTCGCCTACATCAATGGCGCTTATACGCTCCGAAGGAGGAAGATCCATCTTATTCAAAACAAGCTTAAAAGGAAGAGTACCATTGGCTAATTCAGGTCCCACCAATTCATTAAGTTCTTCAAGAGCTTGAAGATTAAAATTCCACTGAGAAAGCGAAGAATCAAGAAGAATTATTAAACCATGACTCCCCTCAAGAACAACCTTTCGCTGTCCTTTATGGCGAATTTGACCCGGCACCGTATAAACATGATACTTTAAGTAGGGAAGCCCTGTCTTTTCACTCCTGCCTAGTGAAAAAACAGCTTGGTCAAAAAACAAGGTTCTCCCAGAAGGATCCTCAAGCTTAAGCCACTGATAAACCGATTCAGGATTTTCCAACGTTTTAAGCGTTTTATATATAGAAAGGGCAGTAGTTTTCCCCGAAAGACTTGCGCCCCAAAAACATATTTTGACGATATTTACACCCTCATGGTCAACAGGAAGCTCGTATGTCTCCTTCAAAATCAGCTACTCCAAAAAATTCATCAACTTGCATGAACCCATCTTTTATCTTGTTTTCAATTTTAAAATCTATTCTCTCTGTCTTACTAAATAAGATGCTTTTTTTACTTAAGCATATTAGCAATCACTTAATTACCATTCTTAATTATTCTTTGACGATTTTAACATTTATACACCTATTTATACTGTAAATTCTGGCAATCCCTTTTGATTGAGGACATAAGGAACTTTTCCATAAAAACTGTTCAAAATAGGCGTTTTTAAGATCTGTAAAAACTTCTCTTCCCTCTCTCCGTCAAAGCCCCAAAGAAGTATATTGTCCGCCATTCTCTCAATAAACGTATGAAATTTAGGTAAATGTCCCTTATAGGAAAAGATGTAAACATAAGCATGTTGTAACTTGTGCACAAACCTGTTTACTTGAGTCTTCAAAACATTCAAAACATTCTTTGGACCCCAAGTATCCACAAGGTCATCCCCGTAAAAAACCATTATTCTCATCCCTCGATATCCCTTATTTCTCTCCATTATTTCGTTTAAAAAATCATATAATTGTTTGACAGATTGACATCGCTCAGGCATTTTAACCATAAAAAGAAGGTTCTCATCGTAGTTTAAAGATTTCAACGCTTTATAATAGTTAACCATAACCTTTTCAGCTTCAACTTCATTAAATCCCCTCAAAGTATACATATCTATCCAAGA
Organism: Candidatus Wukongarchaeum yapensis; assembly: GCA_016840425.1. Lineage (GTDB taxonomy): Archaea > Asgardarchaeota > Wukongarchaeia > Wukongarchaeales > Wukongarchaeaceae > Wukongarchaeum > Wukongarchaeum yapensis. Next base: position 16,988 of record JAEOSI010000013.1, on the reverse strand, counting down.
AGTTCTCCCATCCCTTGTTAAAACAGCAGATTTTTCAACTAAGTGTGGTTGTTTTTCCATAAAACCCCTTATAACAGTCATCACGTCACTGTAAGTAGAGACCACGGTAGCAATTTCATCATCGAAAAGATTGTTTATCCAACTGCCTAAAACACCTTGGATATCATTATAGGTTTGATTGCAAACATAAAAAATAGTAAAAGTTCCGCTTAAAATTTTAAAATAATTGTCAAAATTTTCAATTCCTGTAGGCAGCTCTCTTCGAACTTCCTCTGGCCAAATTTTTATGATATCCTTTTCCATAAAATCCCTCAAAGAACTTTATCTAGAACTTCATAAGCCCCTAAAATCCTTCCTTTAAAGCTTTCCGCCAAATTTAACTTTTACTATGTTTTTTTCATCAAAAAACTTTTTTTCCAGTCTCTTAATTAAAAAATCACTCCACCAAAAATACCCGCATAGCCACCTATTTAGGTAAATTAACCAACATTTTTCTGTTGTTAGTTCCTCTTATTCAAAAACTCTCAATGAAATCTATTCTTTAAATTTAAAGAAAACATTTAAAAGATTTAATCTATTTTTGAAAGTACAAAATTCTTATAAAGAGTAAGAACATATTACCTCACATTATTATGTTGCAAACAAAGATTTTGGGATTGTGAAAAGTAAGCTTTTTTGGGGTCAAAAGGTGAGGTGGTAATGAATCCTAAAGTTTATGAGAAAATTGAAGAGTACCTTACAGCTAAAGAGGTGGAGAAGGGTTTAAGCCCTCAAACAATAAAAGCTTATGAGTACGATTTGAACCTGTTTTTCCGTTTTATTGGGCCTAAGCCTTTAAAAGCGATCACGACAGAATATATTCGCCGTTTTCTTAACCATCTTAAAAAAGACAGAAACTATAGTAAGCCTGCCTTGGCAAGAAAAATATCCTCTTTAAGAACTTTTTTTTATTTTTTAGTGAGTGAGGGATACCTTAAAAAAGATCCCACGGAAAAAATCAGTACCCCAAAACTTGATAAAACCCTCCCGTTAGTCCTTACCCCGAAGGAAACTGAAAAGTTTATTAAAGAAGCCCAGAAAAGAAACGCTAGGGATTATACAATAATTGTCACATTTCTACACACGGGGATAAGGGTCCAAGAACTTTGCGATATAAAACTTACAGACATAAACTATGAAAACAAAACGATAAGAATCAAGGGTAAAGGGGGCAAGACGAGGATCGTGTGTATAAGCTCCAGAGCTCTCACTTCCATAAAAAACTATTTAAAAACAAGGAAAAACACAGACTCAAAATTCCTATTTTTAAGCAATCGCGACAGAAAACTCTCAAAGAGAGAAGTGCAAAGAATCGTGAAAAAATACATTCTATTCGCAGGTTTAAACCCGAAAATTTCCTGTCACAAGCTCCGCCACACCTTTGCAACACACTCCCTCCAAAGAGGCATGGACATAAGACTCATACAACGCCAACTAGGCCACCAAAGACTCAGCACAACAGAAAAATATACGAAAATTTCAGACGAATTCTTAAGCAAAGAATATGACAAAGCATGGGAAAAACAAACCTAAAACTATGCCTTAATAAAACAATAACAATCTTTTTTCTGACTTGCTAATTTTCGCATACTTCCTTCCCAATTTAAGATCTTGAACTATTCTCTAGTTTGTATAAAAGCTGAAATAATCGCTAAAAATCCACCGGCTACAGCAAGATACCAGCCTAAACCTATATCAACACCTGGCAGATCTATCCAATCGGAGATATCTTCGGTATATTCTGATAACGCTCCTATTAATACTATAATACCACCAAAAAACGTTCCAGAAACACTCATACTAGTGCGTGATCTATATCTACGACCAGTGAATAAAGGAGTACCAATTATCGCTAGTATCACAACCAAAGCACCGAAAAAAACTAAAATTCCCCCGGTTCTAAAAGGCTTATCAAAACCTCCCGTCTCAAATATTGACCATTCAACCCACGGCAAAAACGGTGAAATTACCAATATAAAACCGCTAAAAACACCGGTAATCTTACCCATCTCATCTATTTTAACCAAGCCTCCAACATATCAAAAATAAAAACTATTAATAACCCAATAAAATTATTAAAACGGATAAAAAGCACAGAAGATATTTCAATTTATACTTTAGGTGTTTTTCTTCCTTTTTCTTTGGTTTTTAGTATGCGTGGAGTGTTCCCTCTTTTCTTGCCTCGTCGAATCCCCATCGAAATACTTTGAGGGAAAGAGGTAACATTATGGTTATGAATATAAGGAGGGCTAAAACATCATTAAACACTTGTGGGGAAAGGAGGGTTTCAGATCCTGAAGGTAGATCGATTAAGCAAAGCCTAATACCGTCTAATGCATAGGTTAAAGGCAATAATAAAGCTATAGGAATTAGGTAAAGTGGTAAGAGACCTAGCGGATAATATATACCACTCAATAACAAGGTTAACCATCCGAACAACCAGATCAAGGGGTCCCCTTCTTTGATTTTCATAATGATGCCTACGCTTGTTATACCAATACAAATGTGAGCCAATATCGAGAGAAAAATGAGGACAAGAACGCTTAAGAGAGAAAATATGTTGGTGGTGATAAAAGGGTCAAAAAAGATGAAAGCTACTAAAAAAGAGCATATCAAGAAGTAGGTAGCATAAATGAAACTTAAAAGCGCTACTCCTATCAAAAATGTGGGAAATTCGGTCCTAGTGCTTAAAACAGCTTCCAACGTTCCATTCTCTTGCTCGTAGCGGATTTCGTGGGAAAAAACCTGAATGGAAGAGTAAGTGTACTGTTGAAAAGCTATTCCTATAAGGGCAAAAGTGAAAAAATCTGCCCCATAACCTGCTTTTTCAACCTCGGAAGCTGACACTATAAAAGAGACATAATAATAAAGGGCGACAATGACTACTGTTCCGATTATGTCTAAAGCAATCCAACCTTTATAACTCCAAAAAGTCTTAAAACCTTTCTCAAGAAGAATAAGCGTCTTCTCTCTGAAAGAAACATCGTTATACCTTCGCTTTTCTCCGTCTTCTTTAAAGGTTTCAAGAACCTTTTCAAGTTTCTCATGATGCCTATGATGCACCAATATGCACCTCTTAAAGTTGAGTAGAACTTTCCTTTTTCTTTTTACATTTTTTTGCTAGTAGTGCCCTGTTGTGCCCCTAGTTTTTGCGTAATTATGAGCTTTTCCAAAGAACCATATCCCTAGTGGAATAAGTGCTATTGCAAAAATACCGCAGAAAATAATGTCATGAATGATTGTTGGGTCTGAAATAGGTCTTTCAGTTAGGAGGGCAAACCTCAAAGATCTTAGAGCATATGTGAAAGGTAAAGCTTTTGCAACAGCTTCTAATTCAGGAGGAAGAACTTCTAAGGGAAAAAGCACCCCTGAAAGGAACTGTGTCAGGACGGCGAAAACCGCGACAATAGGGTCTCCTCTCTTTAAAATTAGGACACCACCAGCAGCTATAAAACCTATCCCTATATGGGCTAAAATCATTAAAATAATAATTATGATGGATGTAATTATTGTTTCTGGTGTAAGGGTTAAGGAGGCGGAAAGCACAAAGATTCCTGAAAGCATTGCACTTGTGAAAAACCACATAGAAAGTATGAACCCTGACAAACTCTGCCCGAATAAGAAATTATGTATTTTTAATCTAGTGGCATTCAACGCTTCAAAAGTACCCTCCTGCAACTCAACCCTAAGAACAAAAGCTATTCGGGCAACACAGGTCCATAAAAACGTTTGAGACGCGATCCCTATCAAGGCAAAAGATAAGTATGATGTTCCATAACCTGCCGCCTCTAACTTCTCTGATTCAACCATTACACCGAAAAAATAGTATACCGCTATGCTCACCACGCTGTTTAATAGCTCTACAAGCATCCATATTTTATAGCTTAGAAATATCTTTAAACGAGCATTAAGAACGCTTGTTATTTGATTAATATTACCATGAAGTGCGGTTCTCTCTTTTTCCCTAAAAAGAGCTAAAAGTTCATCTGTTCGCAATAATCTTCCCTCTTCTTCCTTTTTTTTCCTTATTCTCTCTTTTTCGTAGTCAACTTTATGAAAGCTTCTTCAAGTGTTGGTTCCTCGACCTCGATGCTTGTAACCTTGTATCCTGCTTCACCAAGTTTTGAGGCTAAAATAGGTAGAGCTTTAAGCTCATCTTCCACTACTACAGAAACCTCGGTAATAGGCGATCTTTCAACAGCTAGCACTACTTCTTTTACTCCCTCAATATCCTCCAAATACTTGATCAACGCTTTTTTATCAACCATGTTAAGAATATGGATCAAGATTTTTTGTTGTTCCTTCACTAAGGCGCTCAAACTATGGGGATCTGTATCAGCAAGGATGATTCCCTTATCCATGATAGCAATCCTTTCACAAAGCTCTTCGACTTCACTCATCACATGGCTTGTGAAAACAATAGTTTTTCCAAGCTCTCGATTTAAAATGGTGAAAAATTTCCTTGTTTCAACCGCTGTAGCAGCATCAAGCCCTATCGTAGGTTCATCTAAAATAAGTATCGGAGGATTATGAATTAAAGTTCTTGCCAACATCGTTCGAACCTTCTCCCCCGTACTATACTTCCTAACCTCCCTATCTATAATTTTCTCCAATTCAAAATAGCTTATCATTGCCTCTATCCTTTTTTTAGCTATTTCCTTTGGCACCTCTTGAAGGGTTGCAAAAAGTTTTAAATTATCCCGGCCTGATAAGCGCCAGTAAAGACTTCTCCCCCCAGTTTCCCCATGAAGATGCCCAATGTTCCCTCTAACTTTTGCCGGTTCTTTCAAGATATCATACCCATTAACTAAAGCTGTTCCTTCATCAGGGAGCAAAAGCGTCACCAACATCTTAGTTAAAGTTGTTTTTCCAGCCCCATTCGGTCCTAAAAGACCTAAAAATTGCCCGTTGGGGACCTCAATAGTTATGCGATCCACTACCGTTTTCATATTTTTTTTGCCTCTAGTTGCCTCTTTTTTACCTTTTACTTTTTGAGGGAACCTCTTAGTTAGCCCCTGAGTTAAAATTGCCGCTTTCATAGTTCATCCGCATCAAAAATAAATAACTTTTAAACACACAAACCGAAATAAAAACTCCGCATACTCATCTTAAAACCAAAAATAAATCATTTTTCCAAATGGTAATTTTTTACAGTTAAAGGCGTTTAAAACCTCTCTAATTTCGACCATACCCTGCTTTTTACTTTAAAGGTGTTTATATATTAAATTATTTCCCGTTTTGTTTCTGTTTCTTTTGCTTTTTTGTACACATTTATTAGCCGATCTATAACTTGATGCCATCTAAAGTTGCTTTCTACGCGGTTAAAACAGTTTTCACGAACCTTTTTACCGTATGCGGGTTCCTTATTTACAAGTTCCCTAATTTTTGTTTCAGGGATCAAATCAAGCATTTTCTCAAAAGACAGGGTCATTGTAGAAATCGTAGATTGGGGGGGTTTTTGACCAGTTTTTTCCATGTTTTCGTTTATTTGTAAAAGGGTGAGAAGTGTAATGAACGCTTCAGCTAAAGCATTGCTATCGTCCACAGGAACCTTCATTCCTGTACCGTTCTCTGGGTCCTTTCTGATATCTATAACTGTTTCTTTTAATCCGCCTATTTCTGCTGCTGCTATAGTAGCACCGCAAAGCATTCCCTCCAAAGCAAAAATTCCAAAGGGTTCCCACCTGCTCGGAGCAGCCATACAGTCTGCTGACAAGTGAGCAAGAAAATATAAAGAAGGCGCAACACCGCAAACCAACCGTGAATTCTCTTTGAATTCCTTGCACTTTTCCCCAAACTTCGTTACCAAATCTAACTCATATTCTGTGGGTAAAAGAAGGAATAAGAACTTTGCATTAGGGATAATATCCAAAACTTTCGGGATCGAATCGAAAACAGTCTCTATTCCTTTTTGAGCACTCATCCTCCCTGTCATAAGAACAAGGGGACCGTCTTCCTTAAAAGCAGTCACTCTTCCCTTACCCGTGTAGGGCTCACCCTTCAAGCCGTAAACCACCTTTATTACCTCCTCACCCTTTAATATAGGCTCGTTTTCAGGCATTTCTCCCAAAGCTTTAGTTAAGAGATACTTTCTAAGATCACACCTTTCCGCTTTAATTGCCTTAATCCCTAAAAACTCCCTAATTTTCTCACCATGTCTCCTAAAAACATCCTCCCTAAGTTTTGAAACCTCCCAATCACATCCGTTCCAAACATAATCAGACTTCAAATCATAGGACCGACCTACTATGGGTAAAATATCACTCTCCAAATAACCTCTACTAACTGTTACAAAAACATCTGAAATCAGCCCACCAAAACTTTCCAAATTACTATCAGCCCGACGCAAAAGCTCTTTTGGCGAAACCTTAACAATAGTGTCAAGCTGAAAACTCATAACCTTATCTTCAACACCACAACCAGAAGCAAGAAAATCCCAATCTACTCGGGGAAAAGTCAGCAAATGAAAATGGGAAACCAACGCTACATTTTCGCCCGAAGCCTCCAATTCCTGACGAGCACACAAAGCAGCAGGAAAAGTATGATGATCATGAGCATGAATAACGTCAGGATTCACCCCTCCCTGAAAACTCTTAGAAGCAAACCAACGCAACCCCTTCGCATACAAAGCCAACTTCCCAAGGAGAACATCAGGCCCATAAACAAGAGGATCCTCCAAATAACCCCCAGCAAAATAATCCAAACCACTTAAAAGAACAACTTTCACACCATCCATAACTCCCTCAAAAGCACCAATCTCAACCATCTCCTCTCTTCTCCCTTTTTTTAGGATCCAAGCAGGAAACTTTTCCACAAAAGACCCCTCAATCCTCCTCAACCCCAAATTCTCTACCAAATCACTATTTTTAACAGCACCATGACTCGGCATAACTAGAGAAACATCAAAACCCTTTTTCACAAGCTCCCGCGCTTGATTAATAGGAACCTCGCCTAAACCCCCAACTTTAACAACACCAGAACACTCAAAACTCAACATCCAAACGCGCAAACTCTCAAAATCCCCTAAAACATTTTCATAAGCCATAAAACCCTCCATGAAATCTCATAAATCATAAAACACTTCTCACCTGTTCTGATGTGCTCCTTAGGAAGAGGGTGTAATTTTTTTTCCAATATATTTTGATAAAAAGGAGGGCAAATACAATAGCTAAGACAATAAGGATGATAGTGCTTATTGGTGTAAAGGAACAATGCGCCTTATATCCTAACCTACACTCCCGACTCGCAGATGAATCGGGGATAACAGTAACCACCGCAGCAACTGCCGATGCTATAAGTGCTGATAGCAATATTAAAAATTTCATTATTTGTAATATCCAATCAATTAATTTTTTTATTTCCATAGCCAACAACTCCAAACCCTTTTATATTTTAATAATGTTTGAAAACTCCTCTTTTCCTATTTCATAACTTTCATCTAATCTAAAAGAATAATAGATTACCAGTTCTGTTCTTCCTCTTTGTTTTTAAGCGTATATATGGGGAAGCCTTGTTTTTTCGCCGTTGCAAAAACATCTATACCCACGCTTTGAGCTGCAAGTCTCGCTTTTTCAGGGTGTCGACAAGGCTTTTCAGGACATGTACACTCTTTGCATAAAGCGCAATCACTTAGGCTAAATACTAAACTGTATCCATCCAAAAAAACTATTCTCTCTATTTCGAGGGAGATTCTCTGCGACGTCTCCGGGTAATGGGCATGAACTAATAACGCGAAAGAATATTGGGACAGTAAACTTTTTTTAAAAGTCCAAGGTTGAATTCCATGGCGGGGCGGACAGGTCCAGTTAACAAAATAGCTTGAACACCCAAATCTACACTTTAATCTTGAACGATTGTCCACCTCTACCTCTGAAGCATTTATTATTTTCGCATTCACAGCCCCTAATTTTTCCGCAAGCTCCTCATACTTTTTAAAACTATTTAGAGACAGCATTAGAACAACAACCACTACCCCTCATTAACCATTAAAGTTAAAAATTTTTCAGTTTCAAATGGTTTTTCTTTTTTGGTGGTATGTGCTGTTTTGTTGTTGTTTTTTCTTAATAAGTAATATTTCATTATGATTTTTTGAATAACTAGACTTAAATAGTAATACTGATAGCGTAGTTAGTATGAACAAACACGGGTGATACGTTTTGCACATACCAGACGGTCTAATACCCTACTGGCAGGCAGGAATATACTATTTAATAGCAATCGTCTTTTGGGCAATAAGCTTTAAAAAAGTAAGCGAAGAACTCAGCGAAAAGCAGATACCTCTCCTGGGAATTCTGGCAGCAGGTCTTTTCGCAGCACAATATGTAAACTATCCTATCCCAGGTGGCACAAGCGGGCACCTAGTAGGGGCAGCTCTTGCTGCGGCCTTTGTAGGTCCTTACGGGGCGATAGTAGCGATCACGATTGTGCTAATAATCCAATCAACCTACGGTGACGGCGGCATTACCACCTTAGGTGTAAACACCTTAAATATGGGGATAGTCGCAGGCTTCATCGGTTACTATCTCTATGTATGGCTAAAGCAAGTTCTGAGCAGGCGTGAAAATGCAGAAGCTATTGCTATAGGGATAGCAGGATGGGTTTCTATAGTTATTGCGTCTTTTATCTGTGCTTTAGAACTGGCAGCAGGCGGTGTTGTTCCCTTGAAAACTGCAGTAATAGCTATGGTAGGCTGGCACGCCATTATAGGAATTGGGGAAGCAGTAATTTCTGCAGCAGTCCTAATATACGTTAAATCGACTGCCCCAGATCTTCTTGAACTACCAAAAATAGGCCCTGAGAAACCTATTTTGGGGGTATCCTAACCTTGGTATTGAAAATAGGTAAAATTGAAATACCAAAATGGGCTATGTTAGCCTTTGTAGCGGTTTTAATAATGACTGCTATATACATACCCTTTGCTTCAGGAGACCCTGACGGATTAGAGAAGACGCTGGAAGAAGAAGGAGTGCCAGAACCAGAAGAGGTTTGGAACGCGCCCTTTCACTTTGGAGGTTCCTTCCTATCAGACTTTGCAGGCGTCCTACTCGGAATGATACTCTGTTTTGTTGTAGCCTACATCTTCTATGTAACTCCAAAGAAAAAAGCTTAAGGCGTCGGTGCTTCTCAGTGAAAGGCCATTATTTTACCATGCCATTCAAGCTAGAAGTCGGAAATACGGATGAGATCAAGAACAATTTCAGTCCTCAAGGCAAGCTTGTTTCCATGCTTTGCCTCCTTATTTTTATTATAGCGGTTGAAAAACTCGACATCCTTTTTTCTTTATTTTTTTTAGGCGTCTTTATAGGGTTAATTTTCGGGGGAGAAGTAAGCCATGCTTTTAAACACTCTTTGGTAGCACTTCCCTTTCTTTTACCTATCGCCCTTTTAAATTTATTAACGAGAGGTGGCGAAATAATTTACGAGATAAACCTTTACTTTTTAACTTTGCACATTTACGAAGAAGGGTTAAAGTATGGAATCCTTTTCCTTTCAAGGGGTATGAGTGCTGTAATCTTTGTCCTTCTAGTTTTTTCTTCAATGACTCTCCAAGATTTTATCGATGGATTAAAGGCAATCCGTATGCCTAAAGTTTTAACTTCAACCATCATGATAACTTTGAGATATATCCCCCTAATAATCTCAGAGACTAATAAGGTAAGGGATTCTCAAAAACTAAGGGGATTAAGTTTTGCAAGGTACAGGGATAAGTTTAAAGCTGCAGTTTCCCTTATCGGGATGATTTTTGTAAGATCGGCTAGGAGAAGTCAAAGAGTTTATGAGTCAATGGTTCTCCGCGGCTTCACAAACGATATACCCACAACAAGAGTAAAAACAAAAAAGGTAGATTTTATATTGATCTTCCTAATAATTATTTCCAGTTTTTTAATCGTCTTTTGGGAAAACTTTTCTTTTATTTTGAGCTTTTTTGAGGGGCATCTATGAGAAACGTGATAACTTATGATGGCGTAGATTTTGCTTACCATAAGGATGAATACGTGCTTAAAAAAGTGGCATTTTCAGTGGAACAAGGGGAAAAATTGGCTATAATGGGTCCAAACGGGGCTGGGAAAACAACTCTTTTCAAACTGGCAGTAGGCCTAATAAAACCTTTAAGTGGAAAAGTTAGCGTGCTTGGAATAGATGTAACTAAAAAAGAAAACTTAAAAAAAATCAGGCAAAAGGTTGGTTATCTTTTCCAAAACCCTGACGATCAAATTTTTGCCACAACTGTTTGGGAAGATGTTGCCTTCGGTCCAAGAAACCTCGGCTTAAACGAAGAAGAGGTAAGAGAGGCAGTAGAGGCAGCCTTAAAAGAGGTATTGATGGAAAATTACGGTAAAAACTCTCCTTTTCATTTAAGTGAAGGGCAAAAGAAGAGGGTAGCTATCGCAGGTCTCCTTGCCATGGAGCCCGAAATACTTCTCTTGGATGAACCTACTTCAGACCTTGATATTCCCACGGCTAAAACTTTCCTCGAAAAGATATCAGAATTAAATAGAAAAGGAGTCACCGTGCTTATGGCTACCCACCATATCTTTTTCGCGAAAAAATGGGCTCAAGAATGCATCGTGCTAAACAACGGCTCCATAATATATCAAGGAGACTCAAAAGAAGCTTTCAAAAAAGAAGAGGTTGTAAAAGTTATCGGTGACCCCGACTATTTCCTTTAAAAGCATAAGAAAGAAAAACGTTAAATTCTACTAGAAGTTTTTATTTTATCGTTCATTTGTGTCTTTTTTGGGCGAGATTATTGTTGCCATCAGATGATAAAATTCGTTTAGATGTTAGAAGGAAGGGTATGGAGCTTCTAAAAATTTCTTTTGATAAAGAATCTACTAAATATCGACCTCTAAGTCATCTTCCAGAAAAGGAGATAAAGGAAATTTTTGACAGGGTAATACCCAATTTATTAAGCCTTGAAGAGTTTGTCGAGATTCTTCAAAGTATGGGTGTTAAAATTGATTTGAAGGAGGGGATGCTTTCCATTAGTGATAGGGTTGGATTAGCTATTGCTTTAGTAAAACTTGGTGCAAGTCTTGAAGAGACGGTTAAATATTTGTCCTGGCAGGAGTTTGAATTTTTTACAGCTAATATCCTTGAAGAAAACGATTTTCTCACACAGATGAGGTATCGTTTTACTTTTAATAAGCGTAGGTATGAGATCGATGTTGTAGGCGTACGCTTTAATTTGGTTCTCTTAATTGATTGTAAACATTATAATCTAGGGGGAGGAAAAATATCCGCCTTGAGAAAAGCTGCTGAAAAACAGTTTATTCGCGGAGAAGCATTCATTTCTTCGATAAAAAATCACGAGGATAAAATACCCATATCCTCGAATCAAAAATTATGTCTTGTACCCTTAATTGTCTCTTGGTTTCATAGCTTGATCAATGAGGAGGTTAGTGTGGCTGTTGTTCCTGCTTTTTCTTTCAACTCTTTCATTAATAATTTAGATAAGCATCTTGATGAACTATTCTTTTTTGAAATATTCCTTCCTTCTTAGGCATCAAACTTATAGATCTTTGAGGATATAAATTTATTAGGATAATAGAATTGTGCGGTTCACTTATTTTATTATTTAGAAGATTCATTAGAACAAGTTATTATGAGGCGTTTTAAGTTGGCAGATGACGGCGTTGTTACAAGTACTGTGAAAAAAGCCATCCTTGATTTTCTAAACAATATAAATGAGATAAGAGATACTGAAGAACAAAATTTAGCGGTTAAAATTGAGGAGGTACGTAGGTCTTTAATTTCTAGCGCTAAGTCTTCATACTCTACAATTGATGTAAACACCGCTTTTGATGCTGTTAAAAGTCTTTTATTAGAGGAGCTTAGTAGTTTCACTCAAAACATGGGGGTGACTGCTTCTGGGAGGATAAGGCGAAGTATTGAAAATTCTTTGAAACTTTTAGGATCTGCTGAGGTTGCAGATTATGTCGATGAGATTCAAAAATTGAGAGCGAAGATAGAAGCTTTAGAATCCGCAGAGCCTACAGTTCCTGAAGATTTTGAGAAAACTCTTCATGAGAAAGATGAAACTATAAAGACCCTTGAAGAAAAGAATTCTAGTATGCAATCAAGGTTAGAAGAACTCATCGAGGGGGCTAACGAGAAACAAGAAACGGTTGACTCACAGAGAAGGGAAATTGAAAAACTTCAAAACGATTTGCAGAATATAAGCAGTCAACTTGAATCTCTTGGAGGTATGATGAGCGAAAATCGACTAGAAATTGAGGAACAACAAGCATGTATTGCTCAAAAAGATGAGGAAATTGAACATTTAAAAGCTGAAATTGAGGAGAAGAACGTTCAAATTAGTGGTTTAGAGTCTCAATTAAAGAGTTTTGAAGGGAAAGTGATGGCTGGGGATCAAAAGAAAGTAATACAGTCCCTCCAAGCCGAGTTAGAAGCAAAGGAGCAAAAAATCTTAGAAAAGGACAGACAAATAACGGATTATGAAAGCAAAACCATCAACTTAGACTTAGAACTAGGTAAAAAAGTTTCAACAATTAAAGAATTAGAAGCAGAAAAGAAAAGGCTTGAAAATCGTTTTGAAAAACTGCAAAGCGCAAAAGAAGAGTTAGAAAACAAAGTTAACGAATTAAAAGAAACTGTCACAACATCTGATTCCGAAAAAGAAAACTTAAAATCACAATTAAGCACTTTACAACCCAACATAGAAGAGAAAGAATCTTTGATCAACAAGCTCAAAGAAGAGAAAGAAGGAATGGATAGCAGGTTGAAGGCGTTGGATGAGGAGAATCTAAGCCTTAAATCTGAGAAAGAAGAGCTTCAATCCAGCCTAAACAATGTGCAGCCTGAAATCGAAAAAATTAACAAATTAGTAGAGGAAAAAGACTCAGAATTAGCTAAAATTAAAGTTAGAGAAAGCGAATTAAATGAAAAAGTAGAAAATCTTGGCAAGGAAGTTAAAAGTTTCCAACAACTTTTATCTGAAAAAGATGGGGAAATAACAAAGGTTAAAGAAGAACGGAAAACGATAGAAGAAAAAGTTAAAGACCTTGAGACAAAATTAAAAGCGACTGAAAAACAGGCAGAAGAAGTCAGCAAGGCGATAGAAGATAAAGAGAGCTTAGAATCCATGGTTCAAGAGCTTGAAAACGAAGCTAAAAATCTCCAAAAGCTTCTAAGAGAACGGGAAACAGAGATTACCCAAATTAAGAAAGAACGCATAAGCTTAGAATCAGAGATAGGAAATCTTAAATCCTCATCAGGTGAAATTGAACTACTTAGAGAACAGTTAAAACTTCGTGAAGATGAGTTGCAAGAGATGGGGGTTGAGGTAGGGAAACTTAAACATAATATTGAAGAGAAAGATGAAAAACTAAAAGTAATTTCAAAAGAAAAACAAGAAATGGAAGGCCGCTCTACGGAACTTAACGTGAAATTAGAGACTCAAAAACAAGCCTTAAACGCTGTAAAAAGCATGATAAAAGAAGAACCAAAATTCAAAATACTTTTCGCCTGCCAGGATGTAGGCGACCGAGGGCTAAGTAAAGAAGACATTAAACGAGCCATGGGAGTACCCCTGCCCCTCGTCCAAAGATACATAAAAGAATTACTAGACCTTAAACTCCTCAACCAGAACAAAGATGGCAGATACACATCAACCATCTAAGAAATCGAAATAGTAAAAAACTATTTAAAAACAAAAGTATAACTAATAGAAAATTGGTTAATTTTCTACTTGATCGTATCTATTTCATCATTGGGTTGATGTTTATGCCAAAGAAATCAGAAAAAGAAAAGAGGGAAGATAAACGTACTAGACTTCGCATCCCGAGTTTTTTACGTAGATCCCGTAGCGGAACCGTGATCATTCTGGTAGATGGTCCCAATATCCTACGGAGAGTAGACGGTGAGCACATGCGTTTAGAGGATATATTAGAAATATCGTCTCAGCTTGGCAAGTCTCGATACGCTAAAGTTTTTTTGGATAAAAAAGCGCCTGAAAAACTTTTACAGGCCATTGTAAACACAGGGTTTGAACCTGTAGTTGTCCCTACCGATATTCATGTTCATATGGCACTAGAGGCTATGAAAGGAATGCACAGTAAGAACGTAAAAACAATAGTGATTGCAAGTAGACATGCCCGATGCACACCAATTCTTCGTAAAGCTAAAGAAAACGGGTTAGAAACATGTTCAATCGGTTTTGAGCCTGGTTTCTCGATAGCTTTGCAAAACGCCAGTGATTATGTTTTCAAGGTAAAAGGCAACACTTTGAAAGTCGAAGGAAAATCGGCAAAAACATAACAGATAAAAACCGCTTAAATAGCCATGTTTGTCATATTTTTTTCTATTCATCTATTATCTTTGGGGTTTTTTATGTCTTTTGAGAGTGAAAGAAGTTTTCCTCGTTGTACTGTTGATGGTATCGTTTTTATTGAGGACGATGAAGTAGTTTTAGTAAGGCGTAAATACCCCCCTTTTAAAGGTTTTTGGGCTTTACCTGGTGGTTTTGTCGAGTACGGGGAAACTGTGGAGGAAGCAGTGAAAAGGGAAATTTTCGAAGAAACCGGATTAAAAGTAGAAATTATTAGTTTAGTCGGTGTTTATTCCGATCCCAGTCGTGATCCTCGAGGTCATGTTGTGACGATCGTTTTCAAATGCAGAGCCCTTACTAAGAATCTTGAAGCAAAAACTGATGCTGAGTTAGTTAAAGCTTTTAAAATATCTGATCTGAAAAACTTGAATCTGGCTTTCGATCACGATAAAATCCTCAAAGACGCTGAAATAATCCGCTAAATAACTAATAATACAAGAATTAAAGTCTTCTTTTACTCAAAGGTCTAATAGACGCTAAATCAGCCCCCGTAGAGTGGACAAAAAGAATATTTAAAATTAAAACGTATTTTATTTTAAGTGTATTGAAAGTTTTTTAGGAGGTTATTTTTAGTGGAAAAAGAAACCCTTACTATGGTACAGGCCCAAAAAAAAGATTTAACTGCAATCCAGCAATCAATCCTTGGAAAAAGCAGCGATGTTTCAGAAAAACTTGCAGCTACATCTAATGAAATTCTAGAAGGATTAAACGGTTTAAAATCTGAATCCCTTAGCGTAATTAAAAGTTTTCCAGAAGAGGTTTCCCCTCTTATGTCTGATGCTGAAAGCGAAGCGATTCAAAAATTGGATTTAGTGATAAACCAGGCAGGCGATCTTTTAAATGCCTTCAATGAAGAGCTGATTGCATCTTTGGATAAAAGTTTAGAAAACGCTGAAAGTTCAATAACTCAACTAAATGAAAAAATCAGCACTCCTATAGACGCTAATTTGAAAGAGTTTGGGTCAAAAGCTTCTGAAATTGTTTCTCAAACAGATAAAATAGTAGAAGAAACGACAAGAAGTAGCATCGAAAAATTCTCCGCTCAAATGGATGGAAGTATGAAAATTATAACGGAAAAAATAGATCCTCTTAAAACCCGAATAGCCTCAATTTTTGAGAGCGTTGATTCTAAAGTAATCACGAGTTTAGACCATGTTAACACAGAAGAAGCTCAAATCCTTGAATCTTCCTTCGCTTTGATGAAAAGTACAACAGAAAACTTAGCTACAGCTTTATCTGAAGCCATAAACAGTTTACAAAAACTACAGGAAACTATCTCAACAAGCCAAAGTACCCTAGAACAAAACACCGCTGAGGTAAAAGAAAAGGTGGCAAATGTCGTTTCTGAAGTAAAAACTACCGTAGCTTCAGAATTTGATGTAGTTAAGAAAGAATTCGAACAATCCATTGATACGACATCCTCTTCGCTTCTCCAGAACCTAAACACCGGGAAAGAAACTGTTTCAAGTTCTATAAGCGATCTAAACGAAAACCTAAAAAGTAAAATAATCAGTTCCCTTGAGGGTGCAAAACATAAGTATGAAAGCGATTCTCAAGCCCTTAAAACCCAAATAAACGAAGAAGTATCAATAACACGTCAAAACTTAAGAACCTCCATAGCAGAAGTAAAAACCCTTACAAAAAACAAAATCTCTGACACTCTAGAAAGCAATAAATCTACCATAGAAAATGTAAAATCAGGCCTAGACACCAGCATAAAAACTATAACAGATAACGTAAAAGACCGTGAACTAAGCCTTGAAGGAAAAATTGTAGGAACAATGAACTCCTTCACTGAAACCGTAACAAAAAACATGAAAGAAGCTACAGAAAAAATGAACGAAGTTGCTTCAGAAACAGAAAAAATCGGCGTCGTATTCCAAGAAGTTAGAGGCATCTACTCCATAACCGGTCTTGAAAACATTAAAAAATATATCCGAGAAATCCCAAAAAGAACAAAATCCAGCTTAAGAATAGTCATAACCGCTATATCCCCAGAAGATGAAGAAGCCATACTTCAAGCACCCCCAAGAGTCAGGATACAAATAGCCACCGGGGGACTTATACCTGAACAAATAATGACAAAAGGAACAATAGATGCAAGACTCGATCAAAGAGCAGGAGAAATAATAGGCTTTGTCCGAGACGGAGAAGAAGTGCTTTTTGCCCCCATAAACCCCGGTAGAGAAACAATAGCAATCGTAAGCTCTATTGAAAGCCATATCCCATGGCTATCAAGACCCATGGAAGAGGCTTGGGTACGCTCGAGAAAACCGTAGATCCCTCCTCTATGAAACAAAAAATCGGTAAACTTTAAAATTATTTAAAAAGGGGAGCTTCTGACCTTTAGCGGTAAAATCGTCTTACTAGGCCAGTCCTCCCTCACTTTGTCAGTTCTACTGCCTTTATCGCCTGTTCAAGTTTTTCTGCCCGTTCGTTAAACCTTTCCAAATCCCCAAGGTATAAGAGCGTTAAAAGTTCCTCAAAATCATTTACCGGCCTATCCTCAACCGTTAACTCGCTGACCTTGGTCAAAGATATAAACTGATCATCCTTCGCTCCTGTTTCAAGAAGATATGACATTATACTGTTAAGCTGA